>CAZGZN010000036.1:0-2766 GCA_964530285.1 Candidatus Woesearchaeota archaeon | reverse complement strand
TCTGTTTCTAATATCTTTTTTACCATATTTTTTATAAGAAATATAAGATTTTAAGATTTTCTATTTCCTTTCCCGAATCTCTTCATTCAAATCTCTCAAAAAATTCTCTAACTCAACACCAAACAGGGGTTTATCTTCCCCTCGTTTCTTCACTGCCAAAGTTCCTTTCTCTTCTTCTTTATCCCCAATAGTTACAATATAAGGAATCTTCAACATCGAGGCATTTCTTACCTTGTCTCCCATAGTGGAAGAACCAAAATCTGCGTCGGCTCTAATTCCTTCTGATTTTAATCTTTCAAGAACTTTCTTGGCAGCTTTTTCATTTCTGTCTGTGAAAGATAAAACTCTAACTTGAACTGGAGAAAGCCAAGTCGGAAGATTTCCATTTGTGTGTTCTAGAAGAATCCCCATGAATCTTTCTATCGCTCCATAAATAACCCTGTGTAGCATAACGGGTCTTTTCTTAGAACTATTTTTGTCTGTATAGTCTAGCTCAAATCGTTCTGGCATTGCGAAGTCTAGCTGGATAGTAGATAGTTGCCATGTCCTATTTTGAGAATCTCTTGCGTGAAAATCTATTTTTGGTCCATAAAAAGCTCCGTCTCCCTTGTTTATTTTGTATTTCATCTTTTTGTTTTTTAAAACATTCTCTAGTGTTTTCTCTGCTAAATCCCAAATTTTATCCTCCCCTATTCTTTTTTCTGGCCTTGTTGAAAGTTCTACATGGTCAAATTGAATGTTGAATTTTTTGTAGAAAATATCAATAAGCTCCATAACCTTTCCAATTTCTTCTTCTAGTTGTTGTTCGGTACAAAAGATGTGTGCGTCGTCTTGAGTTATTTGTATTACTCTAAATAATCCAGACAAAACTCCTGATAGTTCCATTCTGTGTACAGTTCCAATTTCACCGGATTTTAAGGGAAGATCTTTATATGATTTTGGAGAATTTTTATACACAAGCATGCCACCAGGGCAGTTCATTGGTTTAATTAAAAAAGGTCTTTCTTCGTATTCTGTCGTAAAATTACTATCTTTATATTTATCCCAATGTCCTGATATTTTCCAAAGTTTAGCGTCCATAATTTGAGGTGTTTTAATTTCTTGATAACCTGCTTTTTTGTGTTCGTCTCTCCAAAAATTAATTAATTCGTTATAAATAATTAATCCGTTATTATGCCAAAAGACCATTCCTGGTGCGACTTCATTGAATGAAAATAAATCTAAATTTTTTCCGATAATTCTGTGGTCATTCTCTTCCAACTTGCTTGTATCTAACTTAGACTTGGAAATACTCGCTAAAAGTTTTTCTGGGTCATAAACCTCATCCTGAACTACCTTTTTCACAACCCCTTCCTTCTCCAAGATACCAATCTCCATTCCAAAACTTCTACTTAATTCAGCCAAAGGATGCCCCTTACATTTTAATTCAAAACTCTTGTAATATCCAAAAGGTGCTCTGAAAACTTCTATTTTTCTTTTCTTTAACTCGGTTTCTGCTCCTTGCAAAACCTCCTGTGCGAATTCGGGGTTAGAGAGATTTGCAGATAGATGTGCATATGGATAAAGAACTACTCTTTCTGCTTTAACTTTTTCTCTTAAATCAAGAATATTTTCAATTAAGTTTTCTATTGCTTTCTTTAAATCTTTTTCATCTGATTTTTCTACAGCAACAAAAATGCCTAAGGGTTCTTTCACTTCAATTTCCTTCTTCATCCCTTCGGAAAGTTCTTCTGGTTTTCTTATTGCTTTCTTTATGGGCTTAAATTTCAAATAGTCGCAATGTAATGAGAGTATTTTCATATAATCTTTAAGAAAAAGAGCTTTTTAAGGATTTGTGAAATTCTTAGTTAGATTTACTATCTGGGATCCTTATTTTTACAAGAGTATTCTCTGGAAGAGTTTCCCCAAATTCAATCCCATTATCTTCATGCCATGCACGTTTAGTTGCATATTTAAATATCTCTCCCGCAGGCAAACCAGAATAGTTTTGTATCAGCTTTGAGGGATTCTCTCCCCATTTAGCTACATGTTCAATATAGTTTGTAAAATTTGAATATTTAGAAGTTGGAACTTCTGGAGAAACATAGTTTAGTTCTCTTTGTTTACAAGAGACATTTGTTAAGGATGTTAGTGTTGCCAAGGAAACAATCCCTGCAAGCCCTACGCCCAGAGTATTCTTTCTAACAAATTTTTCAATTTTACTAATTTTTCTGTTTTCCATAGTTTATGAAATAAAAAAGACTTTTTAAAGCTTTCGGTTTTGTTACTATTCATTAGATACAACAATAGCGGGGGCGGGATTTGAACCACGCGACCTCCAGGTTATGGGCCTGACGAGCTAGCCAGACTGCTCTACCCCGCTATATAGGAATTAAGAACTATTCTCTTTTAAAGTTAACTAATCTAAGATTAATTGTGCGTATCAATATTAAAAATCGCACCAGTCCCCTTTAGTGCCTCACAAAGATGGTCACACAAATCAAAAACTTGCTCTTTTGTTGGCTCAGATTCCCATTCAAATTCGAAGTCTACGGGACCCAATGCAGAATGAAAACCAATTGATTCTACTTTTTTCACTATAGAGGTTATCTTTTCATCTCCGTTAAAGTACATTACTAGATAAGTTTTCCAAGCCATAAATTATTTAGTCTTTAGAGGTTTATATAACCTTTGTTTTTCTTTCCTATACGTCCCAAAGAATTTCTACTTTTCCAGGACGCTCCCACCGGGATTTGAACCCGGGTCGCCACCGTCCTCCGCATCACC
>CAZGZN010000035.1:0-3049 GCA_964530285.1 Candidatus Woesearchaeota archaeon | reverse complement strand
TCTCCAATGACCTTGAAAATTACGAGCAATACCTATAGATTCTTTCTCTAAGGGAACTATTGGGATTTTAAGAAAAACATCTATCGAGTCCCCCTTAACTTTCTTTATAGTCCCAATGGTAGTAGAAGAATTTATGCTAAGCATTAACAATTCATTTGTTTTGAAAGCTTCAATTTTTTGATGACTCTCGTTTCCAAAAACTTCCTCAAATAATGTTGTCTTGAGAGTAATATTCTCTTTTATATCTGGAAGATTACCCTCTGTGGAAATTACGGAGCCTGTTAAAGAATCTGCCTTAGTTAGGGAAGGATCAAGTTCTGTTTCTAATGCTAAACTTCCTCCAGGGGTTGCTTCAGACAGTTTAAAGTTTCCTTTTTGCATGGAAATAATCTTCGTTTTAAGGGGAATGTATGTTATTTGATTTTGTTTTTTTTGGACAAGTCCTGGCTTTATTTCTATTAAATCTCCTACCTTGAGAACTCCTCTCTTTAATGATCCTCCTAGAATTCCCCCATGGAGATCTTTAATTAAAGTTCCAGGACGGTTAATATCAAAACTTCTTGCAACAAAGAAAATAGGTTTGTCAGAATTATTTCTTTCTGGAACCTTTATTCTACATAACTCTTCCAGAACCTTGTCTAAATTTATATCTTGTTGAGCAGAAATAGGGATTATGGGGGAATTCTCTGCTATCGTTCCCTTAACAAATTCTTTGATTTCTTTGAAACTGTTAATTGCTTCCTCCTTGGAAACTAAATCAATCTTGTTTTGTACTATTATGATTTCTTTAATTCCTTTTGCTTTTAACGCAATTAGATGTTCTCTGGTCTGAGGTCTTATTCCTTCGTTTGCTGCAACAACCAAAATCGCCGCATCCATTATCGCCGCCCCCGAAAGCATTGTTGCCATAAGCATTTCGTGACCAGGTGCATCAACAAAAGTGATATACCTTACTATCTCTCCTTTTGAATTTTTATCTACAGTAAGCTTACCATTTTCATTTCTTATTAAGGCATCAGAATAACCCAATTTGATTGTTATCCCTCTTTTTAATTCTTCAGAATGTGTATCTGCCCATTTACCCCCAAGTTTATACAAAAGAGTTGTTTTCCCATGATCTATGTGGCCTACAATGCCAATATTTAATGTCTCTAGTTTAGATAGGTCTATTTTTTCCATAATTAATAAAAAGCTTTAGCCTTTTTAAGGGTTTGTGGTTTCTTTGTCTCTAAAAATGAATATTCTTATTCCATCAACTAACCTAAAAATGGTTTCTATAATAAAAACAAATAGAAGATAAATCGGAATTGAATAAAGAAGTGTAGGAATATCCCCTACTCTTTCTAAAATTAAATCTAGTGAGAAAAATCTTTCTCCAGTAATTGCTAAAGCGAGGAAGGTAAACGGAAGCATCTTGGCTAAATCTTGTGCAAGACTATAACTCGTAAAAGAACTTATCCTTATGGAAGCAATTAAAGCAGTACAGACCATCAATATCGTTTCTATCTCCAAGTTTTTTGCAAGAACTAGAAGAAACACAGAATAAAATGCAAACCAAATTGCAACAAAGAACGGAAGGATGATGATATACTCTAAAATATAGAGAAAAAAACCCGAGATAGATGAAACGGTTCGATTTGAACTCTCCAAGAATTCTCTAAAATTAAATTTGAAAAGATTTTTTTTGGAGAACAGCTTATATGAATAAAAGATAAATAGGGCGTAAGTGATTATGATTAGTGTGAGTCCTGATATTTTTAGAAGATTTGAAGCAAGATCATAGGGAAGAGGGATATAGCTTACAATTTCATCGAATAGATGCATCACCATGAATTTTTAATAAAAGACTAGATTATAAACCTTTTTACTCTGATTTATTTTCAGTAGATTCTTCTTTCTTCTTGAAAATTTCGGAAGCTTTTGTTTTTCCTTCTTTAACAACTTGGAAGTTCAATTGAACGGTATCCGGAGAAACCTCATTTCCCCTAACTGTTTTTCTGATTCTTACTCCCTCTCGAGTATCTTTCATCCCCTTGCCCCTCTTTAGAAGAACTTTCCTAAGATTTGGACCTTTGTAGGTTGAAAATCCTGGAAAACCTGCTTTATCGGAAGTTCCCTTAAGCTCAAGTTCGTAACCTTCTAATTCTCCAGAAATCTTATTTCCTTCTATTTTGTCTCCAATTAAGACTCCAACTAAATCTTCACTGTCTAGTTCATACTTCTTTGTGAAGTCTTTGTAAGCTACATTTATCTTGAATACCATGAAAAATTGGAGAAAGGTTGCTTTATAAAACTTGCGAATTTGATTTTTTAACTAAAAAGCTTTTTAAATCCGAGAGATTTCTAGAAAAGATGATTAAAATAAAAAAACAGTCTAAATCAATAGCAAGTCTAAAAAAAGGAGATAGAGTAATAGTAGACGGGCATTCGCTTGAAATCGATGAACATTATGTTTTTATGAAACATAAGGATACTACTGAAATGATTATTGAGCTGTTTAATCCTGAAACGAACAAAGAATACCAATTGAGATATTTTGATGATCAGATAGAATCAAGTTTGGAGTTTTATTATTTGCAAGGAGAATTCCAATATCTTAAGGCAGAAAATGTCAAAGAAGTTGAGTGGTGATTCTTAAGATTTTATGGATGTTCTCCAGCAGATAATTTGAGATTGTCGCGTGTTTTGTTTTATTTTAGTTTGTTAAGGGGCTGAGTTTTTTTGCTTCTTTTTTTAAAAGAAGAGTTTTAGAGGGGGCTTAGTTTCCTAATTTTTGTCAGGCGAAAGCCTTAAATAGCGGTTTTGTTTGTATATATCAAGGCAACAGGGATTGCCTCAAGTCTTCGGACATCCCGCTTATGTATTCCCGGTTCTGGGCTTTGCCAAGGCCGGATTTTTATTTAAAATGAAAAAAGAGAATTCAAAAAGAGTTTCAGTTTATATTGATGGGGCAAATTTCTATTATGGTTTGAAAACTATAAACAAAAGATATTCAGATAATCTCTTCGATTTTGAGAAATTTATTAAGGAGATTATTGGAAATGATAAA
>CAZGZN010000034.1:0-3491 GCA_964530285.1 Candidatus Woesearchaeota archaeon | reverse complement strand
AAGAACCTCAAAACTTTTAAATCCATAAAAACAAGAAAGGTTATGGTTTTAAGAAAAATAAAGTCTCAGGAGGAAATAGCTGCAAGAGATAAGAAGATTAGACTTTTTGCTGTGATCTTTATGGCTTCGCTCCTTCTTTTATCTACTGCAGGTTATTTTGCGAGTGAGTTGTTCGGAAATAAAGGTCAAACTTCTTTAAATAAGATAAATTATGGTGGACTAACTTACTTTATACAGGACAACTTTTATGTTCTTGAAATGGAAGGGAGAGCTTTTTATTTCTTTGATTTGCCTAATGCTTCTAGAGGATTATACTTAAACTCTTCTTCGTTTGAAAATTATGTCGGAAAACCAATTTATGTGGTTAACATAAACTCTGCAATACAAACAACTCTACTGAATCTAGAAGGAACTTATTCTCGTTGGCAAGAGGCTTGTTTAGAAGAAGGTTGTGGAGAAAACTTACCTGTAAAGAATTGCTCTGAAAATATAATTGTATTTGAAGAGGGTGAGATAGATAAGGTAAAGAGAGAAGGAAATTGCCTGTTTATTTATGGAAATCCTGAAAAGGGAGTTGATGCGATTTCTTACAATTTACTTGGAATTAAATAAGCTTTTAAATGTCAAAGACCAAAGAAGAATATGGCTCAAAAAAAAATAAAGAAGAAAAAAACAAAGGAAAGAAAACAAGAAGTTTCTTCTGTTGAAAAAGAACAAAACAAGGTACTGATTTCATTTTTTGTTGTTGTGCTATTGGTTTTTGGAAGTATGCTTATAGGTTATTTACATTTTCAAGGACTAAATAAGTTTAGTTATGCTGGAGTGGATTTTGAAAAAATTAAGGACCAAGGACTAGAATATTATCATGGAAAAACACCAATAAAATATGATGGAAAGGTATACGTAAATTTTAATTTATATCTGTGGAATAACCCTAAGAAGAACAATATTCCAATAAATACTAACGAATTTGCATTGTCACAGCAAGTCGTAATCTCCTTTGACCCAGAAGGGCAAGAAGAATTAAAGTGTAGGGAGCAATTAACACTTGCTCACGGAAATCTGGAACAATTTTTTGATGCTTTTCCATGGGTTGGTATAATTTCTGGTGCAGTTACTAATCAAGAATATGCAGAGAACAAGAACCTTACATTTGCAGATTGTAATAATTCCCGCCCCCATAAAACTATTGTTGTACTAAAGAATTCCGACGAGAACAGTATTGAAAAAGAAGGAAATTGTTATATTCTTAATACAAAAGATTGCGAGTTTACTAAAACTGCAGAAAGATTAATGATAGGTTTTGTTGCAAAAATAAATAATGCGACTCTCTAATGGAATTTCAACTTTTAATTAGTTTTGTTTTGACTTTGATGCCAGTGACAGAGCTCAGAGTTGGACTCCCCTTAATAATTGATTACTGTTTGAAAAACAATTTAAGTATTCTTCCATTTTTCTTGTTGGTTGTTTTATTGAATGTTTTTGTGATCTTTTTGGCATATTCTTTTTTGGAATTCTTACACAAATACCTAATAAAATGGAAGTTCTATGCCAAAATTTTTAATCGGTTTATAGAAAAACTAAGAAAGAAAAACGATAAGTTTGAAAAAAAGTTTAATGAAATAGGTTATCTTGCACTGGTTTTATTTGTAGCTATTCCTCTTCCTGGAACGGGTGCTTGGACTGGAACTTTGGTCGCTTGGCTTTTTGGATTAGAAAAAAGAAAAAGTGTGCTCGCAATTTCTCTTGGTGTTTTAATTGCAGGCATCTTAATTCTTATTGCGAGTCTTGGAATTCTTGGAATTTTTTATTGATAGATAATCTGTATAAAAGGGAATTTCTTTTATTTTAAGAATTTTCACAGCAGAAAGCCAGATTAAAACAACAAAAATTGTGGAGAAGAAGTGCCATAAGAAAAAATGAATCTGCTGAAAATACAAAGATTCTATAAGAAATGCCATTAAAACAATCCTTAAAACATTGACAATGAAAAAGGTAAAAAAGGAGAACAAGATTAATTTTACCCTTCTTGAAAAATTTAAAGGAATTGACATTGAAAGAATGAATAAGAAGTAATATGCCGCGCCCGCAATACAAGCATTAGCAATATTCAATAATGAACCCCCAAAGATAATGAGATTCTCTAAAATTATTGTTTCCTTGAAAAAAGAAAGAAAGAGATAGGAAAGATAAATTGTAGGTTTTGTAAATATTTTGTAGAATAAAAAAAGATTTCCTAGTGCAACAGATAAGACAATTATATATCTTGCAAATAAATTAAGTATTTTTCTTTGCTTCATAAAAAGCTAATCAAAACAAGCTTAATAAATTTATTCTTTATTTGAAGAAATAAATCTAACCAAAAGAACCAAAATTATCAAAATAAGTACTATGAAAATTGCAATTGTAAGCCAGAATGTTAAATTAAACTTGATCTCTCCGAATAATGTTCTAAACAACCCAGTACTTTCTTCTATATCCACAGTTACTTTTTGTTCTATTGATTTTCCATTGAAAACTGCCCTTACATTGAATTCTTGAACGCCACTTTCTGTTGGTTTGAATGTTGCAGTTACAACCTTTGATTCCCCCTTAGCTAAGTAAAAGGTTGATTCATCCAATGAAGCAGAATCTGCCCATGAATTGTAATTTTCTAAAACTGTAACGAAGTTAACAGAATCTCCAGGGTTCGTTAGTGTAATTTTCACAACTAGATCTTCTCCTACTTTTGTTTCTGTCTCAGAATCTAAAGAAACATTTATTTTGGGAAGAAATTCCTCATTGATTTTACATTGATCTCCTTCTATTCTTATGCTGTAAGTTCCTAAACTCTCTGAATCTCTGAAGGTATCTGAACTTTCTCTATAATCATACTCTACATAAAGTGTGAATCTGTAACTTTTTGCTTCTTTGGTTGGGACTTGAAAGTTTAATTCTATATATTCTGAATCCCCATTGTCTAATTCAAATTCATCTGAATAGATATTTAATCCGAGTTCTTGGCTATAAAGATTTGCCCTCATAATTTCTTCATCACCCATATCAAGATTATAAAGTTTGAATGAAATTGTAGATGTTTCTCCACAGAAGAAAACCGAAGGTAATTCTAATTCATCGATTAAAACTTCTTCTTCGAGTTCTATGTCTATTGGCTCAGAAGCACTAATACATTGCTCACTTTCCTTGTCGTATGCTTTTACATAAAGAGTATAATCTTCATCCCAATCAAGATCTGCTGGTAATGTAAATTCAAATTCAAATCTTGCGTCATCTTCTGAAGCAATTCTTATAGTTTCCTCTATCTCTTTCTCATCCAAAGAAAGCCATACAGATTTCCCTGCAGAGTCATAAAGAGCTAACTTTGTAGTTATAGACCTTCTAGCAGTATCTCTATTCTCTACTTCTACTCTAATCTTTACCGCTTTGAGAGGTTCCCATTCCCAGTCATCGCCTGAAGATCATAAAGTGGCATGGACATCGCCTTCCAACAT
>CAZGZN010000033.1:0-3699 GCA_964530285.1 Candidatus Woesearchaeota archaeon | reverse complement strand
GCATTGGTTTATTTGGAAGCGAAAGAGTTCTTGAAGGAAAGAGGTCAGAGACTATAGTTATTTTTTAGAATTAATCCTTTTTAGCTCGTTGTAATTATCTATAAGAGGGTTCATCATCTTCGACATTGTTCCGTGTATGTTTTCTAAATCTTTTTGAACAAGTTTGGTTGATTCCCCAAATTCTCCAATTTTACTAATTATTGCTTTTTGTATTGAGTCTAAGCTATCTTCTATTCTTTTTACTTTTTCTTTTATATCATTGAGTTCTCTTTCGGTTGAATTTGTAGTTTGAACTACTTTTTCTAGTATCTTGGATAACTCTTGCATTTTTTTATTTACAACTTGTTCTGCTATATCTGTCATAGTGTCTGTGCTTGTTTGTTGAGCATAGTATCCTCCGCTATCATATACTTGTTGACCATATTCGGGGTATTGTTGTGTTTGGTCTGTTGGTGTGGGGCTTGCATAATTCTCATAACTTGTTGTTTGTGGAGAAGGATAGCTTTGTTCGGAAGAAGTCTGACTTTGTTCTGGGAATGTAGATGGTTGAGATTCTTGATATTCTGGGGTTGGTTCTTGTTCTTGCGATACTGCACTTTTTATTTTTGCTTGATTCAGGGCATCACTAATTTCTGTTGTTTGAAAGCCTTCTTCTCTTAAAGAATTAATTATCTGCTGTTCTGATTGACCTTCTTGTTGTAGTTTTAGTAATCTTTCTAGTGCTGTCATATTTATTTTAAGTTTTCTGGCTTTTTATTTCTTTCTAATATTTTTTTACTTTCCTTTTTTGATTCTTGCATGAGTTCTTCTAAGTCTTTCTTTCTTACGAATTCTAGTGGTTGAAAGTCTTTTAACATTCTTTCTATTAAAACAATTTCGTCTCTTCTAATCCATTTATCTGCTTCTTGTGAAAGATTTGTTATTGCTCTTTTTAGGTGTTCTATTTCTTTTTTTAGAGAACTATTCTCGTCTTGAATCTTATCTATTTTCTTTTCTGTTTCTTCTTTTAGAAAAATAAAATTTTTACTGATTAGGTTTATTTTTTCTTTAAGGTTTGTAGTTTTTTCTTCTAGGTCTGTTAGTATAAGATTAACATCCATGGGACTCTCTTGATAATAATTATTCACCTCTTCGTTGGCCATGTTTTAGTTAACAAGAGGGCATTTAAATAGTTTTCTTGTTATGTAATTTCAGAACCCAAATATTTTTAACCTCCCTTGTATTGATTTTTAGATATGATATTTAAAAAAGAGGCACTATATGCAACTGAACTCAAGAGAGAGGCAGGGGAGAATGTTCTTTATATTAATTTTATGGGTGCAAATTTTGTTCCTTCTTTGTCTTCCTCTCCCCAAATTATGGCGAGGGTAATTGACCTTCTATCTGAAAATTCTAATGTTTCGAGGGTTGTTTTTGTTCAACAGAGAAATTATTCTTTTTCCTTTAAACAAGTGAGTCTTCTTCTTGGAGTTTCTCAGTTTTATAACTTTTTGATAAATACTGAAAGAGTTTTGTCTGAAGAGAAAATAATGCTTTTTAAAGATCCACAGGGTTCATTTAGTTTTCTTTCGAATCTTTTAAATAACGTACTTAAACAGGACCCAATTCTTGCGTATCGCCTTCTTAGAGATGAGATAAATCATATTCCTGAAAGTGATTTCTATCGGGGATTTTTGGAAAGGATCCTTAATGATTTTAGTGAACTTGAGATTATTAAATCTGTGGGTTCTTTGATTGAGAATCCAGATTATAGGGGAAGAGAAATTTATTCTAATTTATTTAGGCCTGATGTAATTCCCAATTTTATTTTTACTAGGACTATGTTGAAATTCCCTGAGGGTTGCGAGATAATTGAAGATTATGAAATTGGGAAGGGAGCAGATAAGGCAAATATTTCTATTCTTCGAGAATTTGGGAAAACTAACCTAATCTATCATATTTCTGCTCCAGAATATTTGCTTAGTGATGAGCAACATGTTTTATTGAGCGCAGCACAGGAGGTTCTTGCAGAACACCGTCCAACAGATGAAGAATTCAATGATTTAGAAAGGACCAGACAGGTTTTTTTTAATGTTGCGAGGGATTTAATTCAAGATCTTGCAAATAGTAAAAAAATTGCAATTAAATATTCTGATAGGGATCTGCTTGCCGCGATTCTTGTAAGACATACAATTGGTTTTGGAATTTTAGAGATTTTATTGCAAGATGAAAATATACAAGACCTAATGATAAATGCTCCTTCTTCGAAATCTCCAATTTTTGTAAAACACGGTAAGTTTGGAGAGTGTATTTCTAATATTATTGTTTCGAGAGAGGATGTGGATTCCTGGGCTTCTAAATTTAGGATGCTTTCAGGAAGACCATTAGATGAAGCCCATCCTGTTTTAGATACTTCCCTGAATCTTAATAATATCAGTGCGAGAGTTGCAGTGGTTCAACAACCTCTTTCTCCAGAAGGTGTTGCATATACTTTGAGAAGACATAGGGACAAACCATGGACATTGCCTTTATTTATTAAAAATAAAATGTTAGATGGTTTATCTGCAGGTCTTTTGTCTTTTTTGATAGATGGAGCGAGGACAATGTTAATTGCTGGAACAAGGAGTTCGGGTAAAACTTCGCTTTTGGGAAGTTTGATGTTGGAGATCATGCCAAGATATAGAATTATTTCTGTGGAGGATACACTTGAACTTCCTATAAATGACTTAAGAAAATTAAATTATGATGTTCTTTCTATGAAAGTTAGGAGTGCTTTGACGGGAGAGAGTAATGAAGTTTCTGCCGAGGAGGGTATCAGGGCTTCGTTGCGTTTGGGTGATTCTTCTTTGATTGTTGGAGAAATTAGAAGTGATGAGGCGAAGGCACTTTACGAGGCAATGAGGGTCGGGGCCTTGGCAAATGTTGTTGCAGGTACAATTCATGGCGCAAGTCCTTATGCGGTTTTCGATAGGGTGGTGAATGATTTGAATGTTCCTGTTACTTCTTTCAAGGCGACAGATTGTATTGTTGTTGTAAATCCAATTAAAAGTGCAGATGGGATGAAATCTTGGAGAAGGCTTCTAGGGATTACAGAGGTTAGAAAACATTGGACCAAGGATCCCTTGGAAGAGGGAGGATTTGTTGATTTAATGAAGTATGATGTAGAAAAGGATAAAATTCTTCCTAGTTCTGATTTAATTAATGGAGATTCTGAGATGGTTAAATCGATTGCTGCGAATGTTCGTGGGTGGGCGGGCAATTGGGATGCGGTTTGGGATAACATTACCTTAAGACAGAAGGTTAAGGAAGAAGTTGTTAAGATTTCTGATAGTGTTGGTGATACAACTCTTTTGGAAGCTGAGTTTTGTGCGAAGGCAAATAATTCTTTTCATGAAATTTCTGAGCAGGTTAGGGAAGAGGTGGGTTTGCCTGTTTCGGATAGGGTTTTTCCTGAGTGGCAGAAATGGTTAAACAAGGAAGTCAAATCTCTCGGAATTTGAAAAGATTTATAAACTTGTTTTTTCTGAGTTGTTTATGGAAAAGAGTGTATTTGCAATATTAATGCTTGTTTTTTTAGCTTGTTCTGTACTTGTTGGTGCACAGGAAATTGTTGCTTCTTCCAATATTGATTTTTTTATCGAAGATGAATCTAGTTTTTTCAATGTTTGGTTTTTTGTTGGGCTTCTTCTGATAATCTCTTCAGTTGTTTTTGGTTTTTTT
>CAZGZN010000032.1:0-3744 GCA_964530285.1 Candidatus Woesearchaeota archaeon | reverse complement strand
AATTGATTTTGATGGATACTCTGTCGGGGGGTTAGCATTGGGAGAAACACTAAAACAAGAAATGGAAATGATTAAGATTCATAAAAAGGTCATTGGAGAGGAAAAACCTTGCTATCTTATGGGTGCAGGAAATCCTCCAGAAATGTTAGAGGCAATTTCTCTTGGGGTTGATATGTTTGATTCTCGTTTTCCTACAAAATGTGCTCGGCATGGAACTATATTTACAAGCCAGGGAAGGTTGAGACTTTTGCAAAATAAATATATCAATGATAAAAAACCTCTGGATGAAGGGTGTAAATGTTTTGTTTGTAAGAATTACTCTCGTGCTTATATCCGATACCAAATAAAACAACAAGAGGCGGTGGGAATGAGATTAGCTTCTTTTCATAATCTTTTCTATTTACAAAATCTTGTAAAAGAAGCTAAAATTGCAATAAAAAGAGGTACCTTTAAAGAGTTAGTTAAAAAGACCAAGAGAATTTATAATTCTTAATTGCTCCTTCTGAATGGGTTCAAATAACTCTTTAAGAGTTACAATTAACTTGAAAGTGAAACTCTTTAAAAGTATAGTTATTCAATAAAATATCTTTCAGAGGTTAGCTTGTGTATATAAAGAAGAAGCACCCTATACTCTTAGGAGGTGAAAATGGAATTATATATTGCAGTGAGATATGACAATCTGAATCCATTGGATAACTCGAGAGAATCAGATAGTTTGCTTAGAGGAATACAGATCCAATTTCCTAATGCTATCTGGGAAAAAAGTGGGTTGGGATACAAGGTAAATACTCTTGGTTAAAATTTTTTAGTTTATTTTTGAAAGAAGAATAATTAAGATTTGTAGATGAATTCATATTACTTATTTTTCAAGATACAATCTTCCAAGGTTTTCTTATTTATTGACTTAAGATTTTTTTGAAATTCTTCTATAAATGGAACCAAATAATCTAAAAACAATTTTTTCATTTCTCCAGATAAAACTTCTCCTCTTTGGTATCTCTTTTCTAGATCTTCTGATTCCTTTTTTCCTAAGAAGAAATATTTAAGATATTTAAAGGACATGTCTTGTTCAGTATTACCTCCAAGCTTTCTATGTTCTTCAACAGTCTTCTGTCCTCCAGAAATTGCCTTTGAAACCTTCTTTTTAATTATAGAAATTTCATCGTTTAGAAAAATTGCATTATTCCTTGACTTTGACATTTTTTTGCCATCTAACCCTTCTAAAAATCTAACATGGATAACTGCTGGTTTTTTATATCCTGATCTGTCAGCAATATCTCTACAGATTCTTAAATGAGCATCTTCATCAGGACCGATAGGAACTAAAATATTTTTTATATTTGCAAATTCTTGGGGAAAGAGGATATGTGCGGACTGAACAGTTGGATAGAAATGAAGTCCAATGTTATTTTCAGGAGAGTATCCATATGTTGCCTTTATTTCAGAATAGTTTACTTTTTTAGAAAGCTTAATTGCTAAATTATAAATATTTGTATATATTTGATCAATTATGAAAATTGTCTTTTTAGGATCAAATCCATAAGCTAACATTTCTTCAGCAAGCTTTTTTGAAAAGTTTAATGCTTTCTCTTGTGTTTCTATCTTCCCAGCCACATAACTCTCATCATCTGAAATTGGAATGAAAATGGGAATACCATATTCTCTTTGAAGATAAAGATTTACATCAAAGACAGTCTTATGTCCTAAATGAAGAGTACCCGAAGCATTTACTCCAGAAACAATAGCACCTCTTTCTCCCTTTTCTAAAGCCGCTAGAAACTTATCAAAATCTCTGTGGGAATAAATCAAACCATTTTGAAATGCAGAAAGCTTTGGAAGATTTTTTATTTTGGAGATAGGACTAGCTCCAAATTTTTCTATAAGTTTCTTATTGTCTGTAAGAATGTTTTCCCCTTCCATGTCTTTTCTTAGAAATCAATATTTATAAACCTTTCAGGAAAATTCTAGTTCTTATCTTTTCAAATATCAAACTTTTTAATAATATTTTCAGCACTTTCTTCCGCATTTTCTTTAGTTGTATCGAAAACAATAAATCTTTTTTCCTTTTTTAAAAAATCAACAATCTTATCATATAGATACATTGCTCTTTCTTTCATTGCCCAATGTTTTCCTCTTTCCAAATCTCTTCTAGCAACTACTTCCTTAGAAGGAAGTAATGTGATGAAAATGGGATCTATTAAATTTTTAGAATAAATATTTATTCTTGTATTATCACAAACAACATCATCCAAAAAAACATTAAAGCCATTTTTTAAGAAACTATTTGCTAACAAAGAAGCAGTTTCTGCTCCAAGGTTTAGTTGTCTTTCCCAATCTGGATCTCCTCTGTCTGCTTTTCCGTTTTTGATTAAGTATCTAATAGTGTCTGTAGAGACAATAGCACTATTAGTAACTTTTTCAGCTAAGATTTTTCCAATCGTACTCTTGCCTGAGCCTGGAGGTCCGCTAATTACAAAAATCTTAGGTTTGTTATCCATAGAAGATTAAGAAAAAAAGAGATTTTAAATGTTACTTTTAAAGATAAAAGAAGTAATGAAGAATAGTTTTAGTTTTCTATTGAAAAATTTATTCCAATTGTTCAAACGCATTCACGATATTATGCTCCAAATCAGGATTCTTTTTCATAAACTTCTCAAATAATGTCTGAATTCTTTTATCTCTTTTTTTCATTTCCCCTTTAATTTTCTTAAACTTAGCATATAACTGGATTTCTTTATCCGAATGAAATTTTAAAGGAATCTTGCGTTCTTTTTTAATTGATTTAAAATTGCCTTTTAAAATTTCAGAAAAAATCTCTTCAGAGAGATCAGATAAGTTCTTAGAAGAGAAAGAAGGTTTTTTTGATTCTTCAGTCAAAAACTTTGTTTTTAAGATTTGGTTCAAGACTTGTGTATTCAAATCCAGAGAATTAGAAAGGAGAACTACATTAGATTTTAATTCTCTTAACATTTCATATTTCCTTATAGTTTTGAAAACCTTCTTTTCTATATAATTACAGAATTCTTTCTCATTAAGTTCTATTCCATTAGTAAATTTCCACACTGAATTTTTTTTCATAAGGGAGGTAGGGGATTTAGATTTTTAAGTGTATGGGGAGATTTAATAACTAATGACTTTTTTATCTAGTAATTAATAGTTTATCCATCTCTTCTTTAAGTTTCTTAACATTGGGTTTCGCAAAATGCTCTCTTGCAGGAGCAAGAATTTCATTGATCTTCTCAGTCATTGCCAGTTTAAAATCCATCGGATGAAGTTTTTTATTTGCAAAGTCTTCTTTTAATTCTTCGAATGAAGTATAGGTTTTGTTTCCCCCAAACTTTTCTGGTCTTTTTATTTCTAGTTTTGCTCGCTCGTTAACAAAAACTATATATTTAGCCCAATCTAATAATGGATTAAACTCCACTTCTCCTTCTGGACAAAATGCTCCCGAAATTTTCTTTTTCACTTCTTCTTCATTATCCACCATATAAATTGCAGATGTTGGGATTGATTTTGACATCTTCATTTGACTCCATAAATCTTGGAGATTCCCTTTTGGAACTGGCCAAACAGAAGGTTTTTGTAATCCCAGTATCAAATGACCATGAATAGCACAAGGCTTTATTTTTTCTCCTTTCTTGTTTTTTAAACCATTTTTTAATTGCAAGGCAACTTCTCTAGCAATTACCTGGGCCTTTCTTTGATCATTCCCTGCGTGAGCCACATTTATGTTTTGAATAAAAA
>CAZGZN010000031.1:0-4034 GCA_964530285.1 Candidatus Woesearchaeota archaeon | reverse complement strand
CTTCTCCAGAACGCTCCCACCGGGATTCGAACCCGGGTCGCCACCGTACTCCGCATCACCAGAGAAAATTTTTAGATTTTCCGCAGAGATTGCAGTTGTTCAAGAGAACTGAAAGAGTTTGTCTCATCGACTTGTCTTTCCCGCTTGAGAGGGTGGAATCCTTGGCCTCTAGACTATAGGAGCTTGAGATATAAAAGAGAATTTGGTTTTTAAATATATAGGATTCAACACAAAAAGAATCATCTTTAAATTATCCATAACCTAAACTTATTTTAAAATTATTTTTGCGATTCTTCTCTTAACTTTTCAGCCAGGTCTGTTAATTCCCATGTAAATTCTTTTTCATCTCTTCCGAAATGTCCATAGCTTGCAGTTTTTTTATAGATCGGTTTTTTTAAATCCAATTTTTCAATTATCGATTTTGGTCTTAAATCGAATACCCTAGAAACTATTTCTGCGATTTTTTCTTCAGGAATTTTATTTGTTTGAAAACATTCCACATTTATAGATGTTGGCCTTGAAAGCCCTATTGCATAACTTATTTGGACCTCACATTTTTCTGCTAATCCTGCCGCCACAATATTTTTAGCAACATATCTCGCCATGTAAGCTCCACTTCTGTCTACCTTAGAGGGATCTTTTCCAGAGAAAGCTCCGCCTCCGTGTCTTCCGATTCCACCATAACTATCCACAATAATTTTTCTTCCAGTCAGACCTGTATCTCCCTCGGGTCCGCCGATTATAAATTTCCCTGTCGCATTTATGTAAATTTTTGTTTTGGAATCTATTAAATCAGGACATATGGGAGTTATAACTTCATTCATTATCCTCTCCATTAATTCTTCTTCAGAAATTTCCTCAGTGTGTTGCTGTGCTATTACAATTGTATCGATTCTCTTCGGTTTGTCGTCTTCATATTCAATAGTCACCTGACTTTTTCCATCTGGACCTAAATGAGGAATAATGCATTTCTTTCTTACTTCTGCCATTCTTTTTGTCAGTTTATGACTATATATTATGGGCATAGGCATAAGTTCTTCTGTCTCAGTACAGGCAAACCCATACATCATCCCCTGGTCTCCGGCTCCTTGTTCTTTGTTTTCTGATTCTGAAACTCCTTGAGAAATCTGTAAACTCTGTTTTTGTATACTCAACCAGACACCAGCATCTTCAGAATCTATTCCAAATTTAGGATCAGTATAACCAATCTCCTTTAGTGTTTTTCTAGCCACTTCTTGAAAGTTTATATTTGCTTTGGTTGTTACCTCTCCAGCTATATGGACGGTTCCTCTAGTAACTAATGTCTCAACTGCAACTCTAGATTCTGGATCTTGTTTTAATAGTTCATCTAAAATAGAATCGGAGATCAGATCACAAACCTTATCTGGATGACCCTCTGTAACGCTCTCAGAAGTTAAGAAATAGTTTTTCATCTTAGGTTAAATTAAGAATTGCCTCTGCAATATCTCCATCAGAATCCTCTAAAGCTTTAATAACCTCTTCTTCCGACCTTCTAGTTTTATCCATTACGATCTTTATATCTTCTTCGCTAAAAGAACTTGATTCTTCTTCTGAAACATCTCCAGAAATTTGAAAGCTCTCATTACCTTGCATTTTTATTTTAACTATGGAAGGATTTTCAATTATTATGTTTTTATCGGCACATTCAATAATTACTCTAGAGGCATCTATCTCTGTCTGAGCAATCCCCATCTTTTTCATCATTCCTTGCATTTGTTTTGGATTTATTCCACCAAACATCTTAATTTGTTAAAAGATTCAAGAGAACTACGAATACTATTGTCGCAATAATCATTGCAACTACTGCTCCAGGCCCAAATTGGAATCTCGAATTATACTCCTCCTTAAATCTTGTTAGCCCCCCATAACCGGGCATTGATATTTCTTTTGCCATACTTCTTTTAAACGGAGGGGGTTTTTAAATATTTTGGAGGGTATCCAGAATATAAATATCTTTAAAGTGGTCTGACCTTTGAGTAATATGGATTCGTTATGCATACGTTGCAAGGGAAAAGGACTTTGTGGAAAGCGCTGTAAAATTTTAGATAAATTTATGGAAACCACCCCTAAAGTTAAGGAACATTTTTCAGGTTCTTCCCCTCCTGAGATATTTGTTGGAAGGGTAGATTATCCCAATGTTTTTTGTGGAGTTCTTTCTCCCAATGAAAAAGGAAACACTTCTGAGATGTCTATGCCAGAAGAGTGGGTTGAAAAGAATCTTTCTATAGACGAAATTTTAAAACATCGTTCTAGGCTTGTTTATGCTAGAAACAAAACTAACATAAAAACATCTACAAATATAAAAAATCTTGTTCAAGAGCTTGCATTAACTGCAAAACCGACTTCTACTGAGTTTTTCTTGGAAAAAAAACCAACTCTTTCTTTTAGTGCGTCTAAAATGTTCTCAATTATGGCAAATCCCGCTCCATTGAAGAAAGCAATTATTGAAGATAATTTATCTGTTCCGAAAAAAGTAGACTCTTTGGTCTCAGATTATGATGCAAAATCATTAACTGCGGTAAATGAGCTTTATAACTCTAAAATCGATGTAAGTCACATACAAAAATTATTCTCTAGTGGTTTGTTAGGTGTAAAGAAGAATCGAAAAATGGTTCCAACTCGTTGGTCTATTACTGCAGTAGATGATATCTTGGGAAAAGAAATTTTAGACAAAATTAGATATTATCCCCATCTAAGTGATTTTGAAGTATTTAGCGAATATTACAATGGAAATCATTTTGAGATTTTATTTCTTCCAGGAAATTTTGAATTTGAAGTTATAGAAGTTTCTTTTTCTGGAAGTTTATGGGGTGATGTAAAAACTGATTTTGTTCAAGATTGTGAATCTTTTTTTGGGAGGAAAATATATGCAAAAAATGTTGTTGGTGCGTATTATGCGGATCGATTAGCAACAATAGAATATCTTGAGAAGATAAAAAAACAGGCCAAAATACTAGTTTTTCACGAGGAAAGAGAAGAATATTATGCTCCCTTGGGCGTTGGGATAATCCGAGAGTCTATTAGACGAGCAATGGAAAAGACTCCAGAAAGATTTTCAACACTAGATGAGGCACTAGAGATTATGAAGACAAGGGTTAAGTTTGATTGGAACAAGTACATGGAAAATTCAAAGATAATTAGAGATTATGGAAAACAGAAAAGTTTATGGGAGTTTAACTAAAATAAAAAATCAGAAGTCCCTCTATTATCGCTGCAACAACCAATAAAGGCAGAATGATAAGAACAAAAGTCCTTAATGAACTATTTAGATCAGAGAAAAATTCTTTTTTATTCGGTTTTCTCAAAAGTTTTACTCCTAGTTTTAGACCCATCCCCAAGGAGATTAAAACAGCAGGAATCTCTAAGATTCCGTGAGGAAGCAACCTCCATAACTCAAAAATAGAACTTTCTCTTGCAACTAAATTTGACACAAATCCAATTAGATATCCATTTGAAAAAATAATCATTAAGGGGATTATCCCAAAAGAAATTCCTGAAATAATTGCGGTTAAACTGGCACGAGAATTGTTAAAAAAAATTAAACTTATCGTCTCCCACAGATTCAATCCCTCAAACATCTCTTGCAATTCAAGAATGATCCTCATAATTTGTTCTTCCATTAATGGAAAATAAAAACCGATAATTGCAAAGAAGAAAAATAGAAAAGAAGTTCCATAAATATATCCCTTACTTTCTTTTATGAATTTTAAACAATTAATTATTTTTCTCATGAGTATAACCTAGAAAGCATTTGTGTTTTTTTTGGATATCTATGTTTTAGGTAAGCTCCATAAATTAAACCTGTGACCAACCCACCAAGGTGTGCTGAGTTTCCAATGGGAATTCCTCCGATATATGAAAGTATCCAAAAAAAACCCATGAAGAAAGACATTGCCATCCACATGGGCACCGGAATAACAACGAAGGCCAGGACTTTCATCTTGGGAGTTAGCATTGCAAATAACCCTCCAAGACAAAATATTGCCCCAGAAGCACCAACAGCAAAGGTAAGA
>CAZGZN010000030.1:0-4602 GCA_964530285.1 Candidatus Woesearchaeota archaeon | reverse complement strand
GGAGGAACAATAATTTCTACAATCGTTTTTGCATTATTAGCTTCACTAGTTGAACTGCCTTGTACTGCAATTTTTCCATTGGTTTATTCAACTATCCTTGTAGATAAGGGAATAATTGGAATTGTAAGAATATTTTGGATTGCCATTTATAATTTAATCTATATACTCCCCCTTTTAGCAATTGTCCTTGGAATTTATTTTTCTTGGACAAAAATTAAGAATGTCGACAATACAATCCAAAAGCTAAAGAAAATTCTTAAATTAATTGCAGGAATTGCGCTCGTCTTGATTGCCACCTATTTCGCTTGGCCAATATTGTTTGCCTGAGGACAGATTTAAAAACTTCTTATTCTATCCTGTTTTATGAAAAAATTTGAAGGGGGCGAGGCGAATCCTGAGAGTGCTGAAAACCTTATGTTTCGAGAGATTCCAACAACATCCCCCGAATCTAGTTTAAGAGAAGTAGAAAAGATGCTTTTAAAGAAAACTTACTCTTTTGAGATGATTAATTATATTTATGTTGTTGATAAAAATAATTGTTTGGTTGGAATTATTTCCATAAAAGACTTGTTTAGGAAAGATAAAAACGTTTTGGTTAAAAGAATAATGCAAAAAGAAATTTTTTCTGTAGGTTTAAATACAGACCAAGAGAAAGTTGCGCTTTTGGCATTGAAAAAGGAGATTAAATCTGTCCCTGTTGTTGATAAAGAAAATCATCTTTTGGGTGTGGTCCCTTACCATAAGATTTTAGAGGTTCTCCATAAGGAAGGAATAGAAGACACTCTTAGAACCGCAGGAATTCACAAATTTAAGGATCCTGCAATAGAGATTATTAATGCTTCAACGAGAACTCATGTGAAAAAAAGATTGCCTTGGCTTATTTTGGGTTTGATTGGTGGAATAATCGCTGCATTGATTGTAGACTCTTTTGAGCTAATGCTAAATAAATATTTATTACTTGCGGCGTTTATTCCAGCGATTGTTTATATGGCTGATGCGGTGGGAGCACAATCTCAAACAATCCTAATTCGTTCAATGGCCTTAGATAAAAAATTAGACTGGGGGAAATATTCATTTAGGGAGATAAAGATTAATTTGGCTCTTGGTTTATTATTGGGAATACTCTTCCTTGTTGTTTTCTCTATATTTTGGGAGACTTCTTTCTTTGGAATAATAATTGGAGTTTCTATTTTTGTAACAGTTCTTGTTTCAATGGTTATCTCAATAACTCTTCCATTAGTTTTTCAAAAGTTTAATTTTGATCCTGCGATTTCTAGCGGACCATTTGCAACGGCAGTGCGAGATTTGACAAGTCTTTTGGTTTATTTTGGAGTTGCCCATATAATGATTTGGTTATTCTTATAGATTTGGTTAGAGCCAAAAACCTTTTAACTATCTTTGATTGAATAGTCTAATGAAAAAAGAGAGTTATATTGTTTTGGACATAGAAACAACAGGGTTGTCTAGAGTGAATCATAAAATAACTGAAATTGCTGCATTGAAAGTTCGAAATAACAAAATAATTAGAAAATTTTCAACACTCGTAAATCCAGAAGAAAAGATTCCCTCCTTCATTACATCTTTAACAGGAATTAATAATCAAATGGTAGAGGATTCTCCTAATATTCAGGAAGTTCTTCCAAAATTTATTAATTTTCTAGGGAAAAACCCTCTTATTGCTCACTGTGCTTCTTTCGATTATGGTTTCTTAAATTATAATTCCCAGGTTCATCTCTCTAAAAAATTAGGGAATCCGACAATATGTACGCGAAAACTTTCAAGAAGATTAATTCCTGAATTACCAAATTACAAACTCTCTTCATTATGTGAGCACTTTAAGGTTGAAAACAAAATAGCCCACAGAGCAATGTCGGATGTGCAAGCAACAAATAGGATTTTCAATAGTCTTCTAGAAATAATGAGAAAAGAAGGGATAGAGAATAAAGAACAGATTATAAACTTCCAAGATTCTAAAATAAGACACAAGTAAGATCTTATTCCTAAAAAAATCTTACCCTAAACATTTAAAAAACATTATTCTAATAGAATTTTATGATAAAATCACTAAGAAACATTTTTGGAGGATTAACCCTTGTGTGTGCAACCACATTTGGAAACCCGAACAATATTTTTCCACTAGATAATCCACACCCTCCGACTATTGACTCTGCAAGAATCATTTCAACTAATGAGACTTTTTTCATCTCTTCTCAATCATCTCTCTAACCTTCGCAAAATCTGCCCTTCTATTACTCAGTTTCATTACACAACCAATTAAAAAGTTCAAACTAGATTTCTTTCCTGACTTAAATTCTTCCCAAACAGAGACATTTTCTTTAATGACTTGTTCAACAAATTGTTTAGTTTCTTCCTCAGAAATTTTACCAATCTCACTACCAAGTCTTTCTTTTACACTGAAACTTTGGGGTATGAATTCATTAATAATCTGCTTCGCCTTCAAGACTGTAATTTCCTGTTTATCAACAAGCCCAATTAGTTCGGCAAGATGTTCTGGTTTAATCTCAACCTCCTCTAATGTTTTTTTGTTATAATTTAAAATCCTCAAGAGTTCTATTGTAATCCAAGAAATGTACTTCTTTAAATCGACAAGCTTGGCAAGTTCTTCTGCAAAATCAACTAATTCTAGATTTCTAACTAGTATATCTGCATCTGATTTCTCTATGTTGTAATTCTTGATTAATTTGTCTAGTTTTTCCGAAGGCATCTCAGGAATATTCTTGGCGATTTCTTCTATCTGTTCTTTTGTAACCTTAAGTGCAGGTAAATCTGGGTCTGGAATGAACCTATAATCGGCCTGTCCTTCTTTTTCTCTCATCTTTACTGTTTTTCCCTTAGACTCGTCAAATGCAAGAGTTTCTCTTTTCTGAATATTGCCGTTTTCATAATTTTCTAGTTGCCTTTTTATTTCATACTCAATGGCTTTTTTTATCTTTTCAATTGAATTAACATTCTTTATCTCTACCCTCTCTCCGTAAGTAGAAACATTTACATCTACCTTTATTCCTCCATTCTTTCTAAAGGCTTTTACGTAGGAAAGAGAGTGTACTAAGGTCCTTAACCAATCTGCAACTTGCTCGGAAGATTTAAAATCTGGTTCTGTCACTATCTCAATTAAAGGTAAACCACTTCGATTGTAGTTTATCCCTCCTTCAAGAGGGTTCCATTGTGCAGGATCTTCTTCTAAATGACATTCTGTAATTCTAATCCCTTGAAATTCTCCGCTTTCTGCACATGGATTTGAATGAGCTCCTGAAATCGTGTTTTGATAACCTTTGGGTAGGTCCGCCCAATCATAATGTTTTCTTTGCCAAACCATCTTTTTCTCATAGTTAATTCTGCAATTAAGGATTGTTGCAATCTGAATCATCTTTTCAACGGCGGAAGAATTAGGTAGCATAGGTTTCGTTCCAGGTTGAGCTGTACAGATTGGACAAACCAAGGTATTGGGTTTTTCTATTAAGAAATCTGTTTTACACATGCAAAAGAGTTTTTCTTTAGTATCTAAATACCCGTGGATTTCTAAACCAATTTTTAATGGATGTTTTGTTTTTTTTTGTTTATGGGTTGGTTTTAGCATAAAAATTATTAGAAATCTGGCTTTTTATAGTTTCTCTCTACATTTTATCAAATTCTTTTGTAGCCAGACCGGGGTTTTCGTAGAAGGGAGAGGAGACTGGATCTCTATTAAAGTTTCGATAGTCTATAACTCCTAACTGAAAGAAAGAAAAGAGAATTTTATCCACCGATCTTGGCCTGAAAGAATAAGGAATTTCGGCGGCTTCCCTCGTTGCCTGGATTAGAAAAATCTTTTCTCCAAGGGTTAATCCTTCTGATTCTTTTGTTTCTAAGAGGTTATCTGCAAAAAGAAGGTTAACTGTCCTTTCTTGAAATGATAGGGGTTCTGGTCTAGAAATCATACAAAAAATTAGGATTTTCTTGATTTATATATTCTTTTATTTTTTATAACTCCTCTAGAGTGGTGTAAAACGAAAGGTTTATAAAGTGTTATAACTAGAAAGTTAATACATATTCATGCCCTGTGGAAAAAAGAAGTGATAGGAAAAAAGCATGAATAAAACAAAAAAATGGACATTTGTTGGAATGATACTAGTTTTAACACTGTTTTTGAATTTTAATTCGGCTTATGATTTCTCAAAAACTTGGGGTTGTAGTAATGGTTTAGGGGGATGTATTGATTATCCATTACATTCTAGCTTAAACACAATAGGTGATTATTGCGGGTTGGCCAGGCCAGTATGGTATAATACAGGGTCTATTAGTTTCAGATTTAGTGAATATTCTTTTGATGTGGTATCCGCAGGAAATTATGATTGTACATTAAGCATAACTGAAACCGGGTATGGTTATTATGATGGGGTGCAGATTAATGAAAATTCAAATGTTTGGTTAAATGGAATTCTTTTGGGAAGAACGACAGATGGAGGATGTAATTCTGGCACAAGTCGTATGAGCTGTGCGGATAGTTCTACATCTTTTACAGAAACTTTAACATTGAAAGCTACTGATAACATAATCAAATTAGAGTCTTTTGATAGTCATGCGATTAGAAGCGTTAGTGTT
>CAZGZN010000029.1:0-5087 GCA_964530285.1 Candidatus Woesearchaeota archaeon | reverse complement strand
TTTAAGGCAGCAACGCTTATGGATATTTTGATTGCTGCTTATCCTTTTGCAACAATTAAGCCAAATACAGGAGTGGGATATGTTCGAGTAAAA
The DNA here is from genome assembly GCA_964530285.1 of Candidatus Woesearchaeota archaeon. Taxonomy (GTDB): domain Archaea; phylum Nanobdellota; class Nanobdellia; order Pacearchaeales; family GW2011-AR1; genus CAKZRD01. The sequence continues at coordinate 4,994 of CAZGZN010000029.1, read as the reverse complement.
TGCTTATGTCGAGACCTGGGAGTTAAGTGTAATCCAAGAACGGGGAGTTGTGATGGAGAAACCAGATTTGTTCCGGTCGAATTGATGGATGTTGCAGGACTTATTGAGGGAGCTTCAGAAGGAAAAGGATTGGGCAATCAGTTTTTGAATGATTTATCTAGGGCTGATGCATTTATTCATATTGTAGATATCTCTGGAACAACGGACAATGAAGGAAAGGAGGGTAGGGGAGACCCATTGAAAGATATTGAAATGTTGGAACATGAATTAGACCTATGGTACCTTTCAATTTTAAAAAAGGTTTGGAGAGTTTTTGCAAGAACTCTTCAAGTTGAAAAAAAGGAGCTCTCTAAGGCAATTGCAAAACAGTTCACTGGATTAAATATCAGAGAAGATCATGTTGAAAAGGCTCTAAGAAAATTAAGATTTGATGAAGAAAAACCAGAGCAATGGACAGATAAACAACTTTTGAGTTTTTCTCATGAATTGAGACATATGACAAAACCTATGATTATTGCAGCAAACAAAATAGACAAACCAGATGCAAAAGAAAACTATGAAAAGATTCGTGCAAAATATCCCTCCCTTATTGTGATTCCATGCTCTGCAGATGCAGAACTCTCATTAAGGCAAGCAACTAAAGCAGGATTAATAAGTTATGTCCCTGGAGAAAGAGATTTTAGAATACATGAAGAAAAGCTAAATGAAAAACAAAAAGAAGCCTTGGAACTAATAAAGAAAAATGTTCTTTCGCAATATGTTGAAGGAACGGGTATTCAATCAATTTTAGATGCGACTGTTTTTTCATTGTTAAAATATATTGCAGTGTTTCCAGCAGGAGTTCACAAACTCGCAGATTCAGAAGGAAGAATCTTACCTGATTGTTTTCTTGTTCCAGAAGGAACAACTGCATTAGATTTTGCTTTTAGGATTCATACAGATTTAGGAAACAATTTTATAAAGGCACTAGACGCTCGAACAAAACAAGCTGTAGGAAAAGAACATCCATTAAAACATAGAGATGGAATTGAAATTGTAACCAGATAAAATGCAAAATTTTACATACCTCTCAAACAATAAGAAAAAAACAATAGAAGTAGAAGTTTGTAAGTCTCTCTGGAGTAAGCTTTCTGGACTGATGTTTAGGAAAGAATCTCCTCCTCTGTTATTTGTGTTTAATAAAGAAAAACAATTGAATATTCATTCTTTCTTTTGTAAACCCTTTGTTGCGATTTGGTTGAATAAAAATAAAGAAATAATCAAAAAAAAGCATGTTTCACCTTGGAATAGTTGTGTCTCTGGGAGAGGTAAATATTTATTGGAGATCCCGATAAAATGAGCTCAGACAAAACAGTTTGGAAAATTCGCTTTTTTAAAACAAAGATTTATTTTTCAAATAAACAGAGCGATCTAAGATATAATTTAAAAAAGGTAAAAGAAAGTAAATTCCTTAAAAATTTTAGTTTTAAGATTGGGGGTTTAATTGATTATTGGATTAAAAATATGAGAGAAAATGCTGAAAACTGGAACGATAGATTGAATGTAGACAGAGGATTCTTTATCGATAGTTAGTTTAAAATTAGGATTGCAAGGTTTAATATTGTTGCGAAAGAAATCCAGATTAGATAGGGAATAAGTAGCCCAGCAGAAGTTTTTGAAAAGGGTTTTACATAAATTATGTTCATGATGAGTGTTATGTCTAGCAAAAAAATACAAATTAGTGCGCCTAAGATCGTGTTTATTCCAAAGAACAAAATACTCCAAGAAAGATTCAGAAATAATTGAACTTTAAATATAATCTTAGTGGTACGTTTTGGCTCCTTCTTTGAGACTAGAAATAGATACAGGGAAATTCCAATTAGAATATAGAGAACGGTCCAGACAGGTCCGAAAAGCCATCCAGGAGGATTGAAAAAAGGTTTGTTGAGAGTTTGATACCAGCCTCCAACAGAAGAAGCCGTAAATATTGAACCTATAATTGCTACAAGTAATACCGAAATCATAGAAATTAGGAACTTTGGGAGATTAATCTTATCTTTCATATTCTCTCCAATAAAGAACTATATAAAAAACTATGCTTGAGGTTCTGACTGTAAATGTTCCCTTAAATCTCTCTGACTTGTAGGCTTTGCTCTTTCAACCAAAGGAAATAATCCTGTGCAAATTTCTTTTCTTTTTTGTTGATCCTCTAAGGACCCTAATGTTCTTCTATAAGTTTCTGAAGTCATCCTATCAAGCCTAGAATTCCTGGGGAAACCATAATCCTCAAATGTACAAACAATTCTCTCGGGAGTTGTTCTTAAACTTGAGCTTAGAGTACTAACCAAATGAGCATAACTTCTATCAAATACCCAAAGAGTATCTTGGATTTTATCTACATTTCTTCCTTTGTATTTTGCCATTGTTTTTATAGAATAATCACGATTTAAAAAGATTGTTGTGTTGATAAACCAGATTTTACGAGAGAATCTATTCTCTTAGAAATCTCATCTATTGAACCCAATCCCTGGATTCTAGAGACTTTTTCTCCGTAGAATTCTAAAACAGGTTCAGTTTCTTTGTGATAGGTCTCAAGTCTTTTTCTAACAGCTTCTGCCGTATCGTCTTTTCTTGCAACTAATTTAGCACCGCAAAAATCACATCGATCTTCTCGTTTCGGTTTTGGAGAAGTTAACAAATTAAATCCTGCCTTGCAAGAAGAACAAATTCTTCTCCCAGAAATTCTGCTTATAGATTCTTCGTCTGGAATAGAGATCTCTAAGACTAAATCAATAGAGAGAATCTTCTCAAGCTCCTTGGCTTGATTTAAGTTTCTAGGAAAACCATCTAGAATAAACCCGTTCTTACAGTCTTCTTTTGAAATTCTTTCTTTTAGGATTTCAAGGGTTAATTCGTCTGGAACAAGATTACCTTGATTTATGATTTTATCAACTCTTTCTTTGAATCCCCCACCTATGCTCCTAAATAAATCTCCTGTAGATACGTGAGGAATATTGAATTTCTCAGAGAGGATTTTTGCTTGAGTTCCTTTTCCACATCCTTGGGGTCCAAACATTAAGAGGATCATGAGTATAAAAGAGGTCTAAGGTTTTTAAGTGTTTAGGAAGAATTAATCCTTTTTATTTTGAAATTCTCCATTGATTGTTCTCTCCATGTGTACAGGACAATCTCTCTTACATTCAGAGCATCGCCAACAGTTGGAGCAAACTTTCTCAACTTCTTTACCACATCCGGCACATTTCATCATACGAATCACCTCGAAAAAGATAAGCAGTTTAACTATTTATATTTATCCATTTAATCACTAGATATAAAAACTCTCCATTCTAATTTATCTAATGAAAATCTTTGTTAAAGTAAAACCGAATTCCAATAAGGAAGAAATAAAGATGCTTGAAGAAGGGAAATTTGTGATTTCTTTAACTTCTCCTGCAGAGAAGAACAAAGCAAATTTAGATCTTGTGAAAGTTCTTTCTAAACATTTTGGAGTTTCTCACAAGGAGATAATTATAAAGGCAGGACTATCTAATCGAGAGAAGATTATTGAAATAAAATGAAATACGAACAAGCAGAAGATCTGAGAGAAAAAGCTAAAGAGATTGTAGACAAACTTAATTGGAAACATATAGATTTAGATAATGTTGGATTCCTCAGAAGTTTTGGTTCGTCATCTCGGGGAACAATTGCAAGATGTCATGCAATGGGAAAAGCAATGCAGATGGCATTAAATCGAAAAGGGTTTTATTTATTAGAATTCATCTCTGAAAGATTTGATAAGCTTTCTGATGAAGATCGGATTAAAGTAATTCTTCACGAGCTTATGCATATCCCAAGAACATTTGGGGGGGGATTTATCCATCATGACAAGGTAAATGATAGAACTGTAGAAAGAGTTTATCAAGAATATAGAAGAAGGGAGGATCTAAATAAATTCATATGAAAAAATTAATAAATTTTCTTTTGTTTTTATTGTTGCTCTTGCTTATCTTTTATGGTTACAACATTTATCAAGAGCTTCCATTAGATTACAGAAATCTTTCAGTTATTTATAAGGAGACTCTTCCAGAAGCACAGAATACAAGTTCTTCTTTGGTTCAATTCTCCCCTAATATGAGATTTTCGAAGAATAATCTTTCTTATTACTTCAATGAGGGATGCCCTCAAGAAAGAATATATTCTACAGAAAAGGCTCTTGAAATGTTGTCACAAGGAACAGGGATTTTATTCTTTTATAGGCTCTTTAATTCTGTTCAAGAAGCAGATATTATTATAAGTTGCTCTGAAGAAAGCAAACAAAAAGAAAATAATTCTGATAGGCAAAAGACTTTTATTGCGGGAGAGGGGGGCCCAACAAAATATCTTGAACTGCAACCCTATCCATTGATAATGCAGGGAGAAATTCAACTTTATTCAAATAAATATTCCACAGGTTGTTCTGAACCCCTCGTAGAGTTACATGAGTTACTACATGTTTTTGGTTTTGACCATGTAGATAAAAAAGAGTCTATCCTCTATCCTTACCTTTCTTGTAACCAGAAGCTCGATAGAGAAATTACTGATAGTATCTTAGAACTTTATAGTGTTCCCGCAAAAATAGAACTTTCCATAAATAATATATCTGCATCTAAAGCAGGTAAGTATTTGAATTTTTATATAGAGATTTACAATAGCGGTTTAATAAATGCAACAAATGTAACTCTAGAGATTCTTTCTGGAGGAAGTTTAATTCAGAAATTTGAGATTGAAGATATCTCTCCAGGAGTTATACGTTCATGGAGTATAAAAAATCTTAACTTGAAAAGTTCTAGGCTTGATTTGATTTCGTTTAAAATTAGTGCATTTGAGGACGAATATTTTTTAGAGAATAATTTTGTTGAGATGAGTGTTTAGAAATATCTTTAGAAGAACGCCCATGCAGAGAATCGAACTCTGGGGCCCCGAAGGGCTCAGGTTAGCAACCTGATGCAATACCACTATGCGACATGGGCATAATT
>CAZGZN010000028.1:0-5796 GCA_964530285.1 Candidatus Woesearchaeota archaeon | reverse complement strand
GGACTCTTTTCTTTCAACACAATAAGGTACTGGACTTTTTATATTTGTTTAGGTGCTTTTTTGCCGTCGTCATCGGTTGGGGCGTAAAGGACTTTTGTGATTTCCATGGGCGTATATTTTTGAATATAGTTTGATTAAATATTTTGAGAATAAATAAGGTCTTTAGTCTCTCACTTAATTTGAATATTGATATATGCTTCTTCCGAGATACACAAGAAATTTACAGAAGCTAAAGAATATAAGAGGGAGAAGAACCGAAGTTTTTCTCCCATATTTGACCGAAGTCAAATAATCCAACCGAAGTTGAACAAAAGATAATAGACTTAGAGGTTTATAAAAGTTTCGATTATTTAAAAAACTCTACTTTTCTAAGCATAATACTTATATAGTCTAAGAACTTTAATAAAATAACTAAATACGAGGTGAAAATGGAAAAAACAATGGGTGGATGGGCTTTTGTAATAGGTCTTATCTTGGCTGCCATAATTGCTATTTTCGGTATAGAAGCAACCTGGCCAATGTATTTACTTTTGGTTTTAGGTTTGATTGTTGGAATCCTGAATGTAGTCGATAAGGAAGTTAATTCTTTCTTGATTGCAGCAGTTGCTTTTATGTTTACATTTACCGCACTGAGTAGCGTAGTCATAGAAATACCTGTAGCAGGAGTAAGCCTTGCTAGATTCTTTGTATTAATCAATGCGTTTATTGCACCCGCTGCGGCTATTGTGGCATTCAAAGCATTATTTGCTCACTCAAAGAATTAATCACAAGACAAAAATTGTCTTTTATTTTTTTATTATTTTTTTATTTAAAATAGAGAAGATTTAAAAACCAGATTTCTTTAATATTCTTATGGTAAGCGCAAGAGGAAAAAAAAGAAAAAGAAAGAACCAAAGAACGAAAGGAAAGGGAAGAGGAAATGGGGCCAGAAATCGAGCTAAGAAGGCAAAATAATAATTTTCATAACCTTTAAAAATAAGCCTTTTCTAATCTGTTTAACCCGCTATAGCTCAATGGTAGAGCGCTCGGCTGTAGAATTAGCATGGACGTTTCCACTTTTTTGTGGATAGGATGAAATGTGATCAGAGGATATTTATTGAAATATCAGCAGAACCCGAGTTACCCCAGTTCGATTCTGGGTGGCGGGATATTATTTCAGACTCGAACTTTTGATAGGCCACCCTAGCATTCCGGATTAAACCATACTATCTTGTCATCTATAAGTAGTTACAATTAGAAAGCTTTAAAAACTCTCTTTAAATATTCTATTCATGGAAATAAAAAATTTTAGTTCTTCATGTAGGGAGTATCTAGATTCAATGAGGCTTCTTCAAGAGAATCTCCCAACAAGAGAAATGAGAACACTTGCATATAGATTGGTGGAGAATTCAAACAATCCAAAAAGAACATGGGGCTGTTTTTTGGAGGGCGTTCCTGTAGGCGCACTAGTTGGAGGGCAACTAAACAACAATGTTTCTTACCTTGAATTTATCTGGCTAGACCCTAAACTTAGACAAGAGGGCTACGGTATTCAATTATTAAATACATTTGAGAATCAACAGAGAAGAGACGGAATAAAAAGAATAGAGACAGAGGTGTACGACTCCCGTTCTCTCGAATGGGCAAAAAGACAGGGATATCAAGTTGTACACAAGGAAGGAAATATGAGTTGTCTTTTAAAACTTTTAGATTAAAATATATCCTCTTCTTCTTGTTTTGGTTGGGTCTTCAAATTTTCCTTAAGTCTTCTTATTGCAGCACGAATATTTTTATTTAACTGATTCATAGAATCTTCTAGTTGTTCTTTGTTCTTAGTTCCAGTACAAACAAGTTTACCATTACTAAAAAGAAGAAAAGTTGCGGTGGGATTTACTAATTTATATACTAGTCCTGGAAATTGTTCAGGTTCATATTCTGTGTTTTCTAACTCCAATGAAAGAGTGTTCAGGTTTAAGTCTAAGTCAATACTTCCAGAAGCAACAATATTCTGAACATTTATTTTTGGTTTGATAGTTACTTTTACATTTATTTTCTTAAGTTGTTTTATTACTTGATTTATTACTTCCCTAACTTGTGCTACAGATTTTACCCCTGTACAAACAAGATTTCCAGAGGAGAAAACTAAAACTGCAGATTTTGGCTTTTTAATTCTCAAAACCAATCCTGGGAAAGTTTCAGGATTATATTCTGTGTTTGGTTGTGTTCTAGCCAGTTTAGATAATGAAACATCTTTTTCTAAAGAAGTTGTCGCAACAATGTTTTGGACAATAAGGTTGCTCTTTTTTTCAGCCATGGTATTTATAAAGGCTCTCCCTTTTTAAAGCTTTGCTCTAGATTTATCTACTTCTTGTTTAATCTCCTCAATAGATGCAATATCTTTCCAGCTTCTATCTGGCCTGTATCTTACAATCCTAGGAAATCTTAGTGCAAAACCCGAGGAATAAGAGGGGCTTGATTGAATATTCTGATATGTTATCATCACAACCACTCTTGGGGAAATCTTAACAATGTTATTTTTCTCACTTTCTATAAGAGGTTCTAGAATTTTTGTCATCTGTTCATAAGTCAATCCTTCCTCTTCTTTTTCTTTCAACCCAGAAGAAACCTTTCCAATTTCCAACAGCTCCTCTCCGTCCTTACAAGCCAAGAAAAAAGAGGTAAGCGAACCGCTCCTTTTACCTGTCCCATATTCTGCACCCACAATTACCAAGTCAAGATCATTAGCCTCTGGTTTTAATTTACACATATAACCTACTTTTCTTCCAGGCCTATAGTTTGCATCTACTCTCTTAATCATTATGCCCTCCTCCCCAAGATTTAATGCTTCTTGAAAAAACTCTTCTGCCTTTTCTAAACTCTCTGTAATTATTTGAACTGCAGGCCTAATACTTAATTCTTCTTCTTTAACTATCTTCTCTAAAATTTCTCTTCTCTTAAAAAATGGTTCCTTTGTTAAATCCTTTCCATCTACAGAAAGACAATCGAATACATTAATCTCTACAGGTAAATCTCTCACTAATTTTTCAATATTGTATTTCCTTTTTATCCTCTGACTAATTGCTTCAAATGGAAGATATTTTTTAGTTCTTCTATCAAAACCTACAATTTCAGAATCCAGTATAAACTTTTTTGCATTTATATTCTCTTTAACCTTATCAACTACATCCGGAAATTGATTTGTAACCTCTTCCAGTTTTCGAGTAAAAAGAGAAATCTTTCCATCACCTCTTTTTGAGATTATCATCCTAAAACCATCATATTTTTGTTCGATCGCGGCAGGTTTACCGCACATTTCAAAAGCTTCTTTCATAGAGCTAACTTTAACAGCAAGCATGACATTTAAAGGCCTTCCCGGTTCAATAGAGATTCTTTCTAATTCTTCCTTACCTCTCTTAGCTGCATTAAATATCTCTGAAAAATCATTTATTAAGTCATACTTCTCTTGAATCAACTCCCTAAATTTGCCTCCAAAAAAAAGTTTAGAAATTGCATCTATAATTGTTGGAGTAGATACCCCTATTCTAAGATTCCCTAATATAGTCCTAGATAGATATTTAGCTTCAATTGGTTTTGCAATAGAATAAAGTTCAGAGATTAAAGAAATCTTTTTTTCTATAGTTCCGGTTCCCTCAAGAGTTAATATTCTTAACAAATTCTCAAGAACTTTTTCAACACTAAGTTCAGAACTAAAGAGATAAGATTGATTTCTTCTTTGAATTAAGCTCTCAGCAACATCCCCCAAATCTCCAAGTTCTTTGAATTCTTTTACTACTTCTGTTGTTTTAATCCCAAAGGATTTAGAAATTGCCTTAATAAGGGTCTGCTGAGAAATTCCTAGTTCTCGAGAATCATAATTAGGGAGGATGTTTCCCGAAATCAAATAAATAAATTTTGGTTTATCAAGTTCTTTTAAGAAATCAACTATCTTATCTGCTTTTTCTAGTCTTTTTGTTGTTCCAGAAATCTCTTCATATAATGCACAAAGTTTCTTATATTTCATTATTCTTTCTAATAAATTTGATTTATATCTCTTTTGATTCAATTTTTAAAAACTTCTTACCCTTAATGGATAATTTTTTATTTTTAATCTTTGACTTTAACTTTTTGTCTAGTGTAGCTAATATAAATGTAGGGTTCTTATTACAAAAATCTACTAAAGCATCGTCAACATTCTCTATCTTCAATTTCACAAATTCCAAGTTTCTTTTTTCAATAGAGTCCAAGATCTCAAGAAAAAGACTTGCTGCGTTTCTATCTGAAACGGTCTTTTCCTTAGAAGAAGAAATCTTCTTTATTTCATCCAAAACATTAAAAGGGATTATCCATCTGACTTCTTCTTTTTCAAAATCAAATAAATCTATTTTCTGTCGGATGCAACTAATAGCAAAGTTTGTATCTAAAACAATTCTCATTGATTTATAATGATAGCAAGCTTTATATAATTAATTAATTGAAGATGTCTATGCAAGAAAAAGAAAATATAATAAATATATTAAAAGAAACCCGTTCTGCTATTAAAAAATCTGATGGTTTTAAACTTAAAATTCTATCAGACCGAACAAATCATGTTGCGACCATTAACCAAGATCCAGACAATATAGTAATTGCAGTTTTAGTTTATAGCTTCGGAAAGATTCTAGAAAGAGATAATTATAAGCGTATGGCGGGGTGGGACTTTTTTATTCAGGAAATTCTAAATAATCTAGATAAAGCAATTTTTTCTTTAAAAAAGAACGACTTAGATTCCTTCAGAAATTCTCTTGGACAAATGAGAAATGTAATTAATAAGGTAGATGGGAGTTTAAGAGATTATATCAATGATGTTTTTTATAAAGCAGGTGTAAATAGAGCATTTAAATATTATGAACACGGACTAAGTTCTCAAAAGACTGCAGAATTATTAGGGGTTTCCCTTTGGGATTTAAGTTCTTTCATTGGTCAAAGTAATATTTCCGAAGCCAAGGTTTCTGAAACAGTCCCTGTAAAAGAAAGGATTCAAATCACGGAGGAATTTTTCAAGTGAAATTTCTAATCTTCGACGCAGGTCCTTTGATTTCCCTAGCCCTTGGGGGGATAACCGAAATCCTAGAAAGACTAAAAACAAAAGATACAGAGTTTATTGTGACTCCTACAGTTAAAAAGGAGGCCATAGAAAGAGCAATGATGGTCAAGAAATATAAACTCGAGGCGATAAGAATCTCTGCCTTAATCGAAAAGGGGGTTATAAAGAATTCTTCAGATTTTGTTTCAGACGAGGAACTTCAAAAAGAAACAGAAAGAATTAGGAGTTTTGCTAAAAATATAATGAGTGCAAAACAAGAAAAAATAGAACTTATTCATGGGGGTGAAGCATCCTGTTTAGCATTTTCAAAAATGTCAAACAAGGATTGTTTAATCGTTGTAGATGAAAGAACTACTCGGATGATAAGTGAGTCTCCAGAAGAATTAAAAAAATTGATGGAAAAGAAACTCCATGTTAAATTAACCCTTAATAAAAAAGAGTTAGACTTCTTTAAGAATTTTAAATTCATACGTTCAAGCGAACTTGTTTTTTTAGCTCTCAAAAAAGATTTGATGAGCTTGCCCAAGAATAAAGAAAACCTTGATGCTCTCCTTTACAATCTAAAGTTTCACGGAACCGCAATATCTTCTAGAGAAATAGAAGAAATGAAATCACTACTCTAATAGAAATATTCGTTTGAAATTCTTCATGCACTCAGAACAATGTTATAGAAACTAATATGGGCCTAGGAGGAATCGAACCCCCGCCAACCGCTCTGGAGGCGGCTAGACTAC
>CAZGZN010000027.1:0-5903 GCA_964530285.1 Candidatus Woesearchaeota archaeon | reverse complement strand
ACTTATCAGAAACAGCAGAAGTATTCCAAGTTGAAACAAAATCTGTTGTCTCCCAGGCCAAAACTCCTCCAAAAGAAAACATCAAAATTCCAAGCACAAACAAAGTTAAACAAATCTTTTTCACCATCTTGTAATTATTAAATAAAAAGGTATTTTTAAGCATTTTCATCTCTTAATTTGCCCCTTTAATTCTTCTATTAAAATCCCCTTCAAATACTCTGTTTTCTTTATCCCCAACTTGTTACAAATTTGCTCAACAACTCTCTCAGTCTCTTCAGAAACAACAATTTTAATCTCCCCCATATTAGTCACCAATTACTCACTGAATAGTGAGTTTTATAGGATTTATAAATCTTTGCATAAAAAAGCCTCGAATGGGAGTTGAACCCACGACCTATTGCTTACGAAGCAATTGCTCTACCAACTGAGCTATCGAGGCAAAATAACTCAACTAAATAAAATTCCAAGTTTTTATAATTAACTCTTCAGATTTAAAACAAACTCTTCTGAGAAACTTCTCTTTTGACAACTTCAATATCTTCTGCCCACAGAGGTTTTAATCTTTGATTGTAAATTATAGCCGCGGGATGAAAGAGAGGAATCAATTTAATCCTTAATCCAAAAAAATTAATCTCTCTGACCTTCCCCCGAACCAAACTAATTCCTGGCTGTTCTTCCATTTTACTTACATCCCCTTCTGCAAGAAAAAATTTGGTTGCATAATTTCCCATGGAACAAACAACAAGGGGCTTCATCTCTTTTATCTGTCTAACAAGCCAAGGACTATGCATTTTAATCTCCTCTGGAAGAGGGTCCCGATTTTCTGGAGGGCGACACTTTAAAATATTTGCAACATAAATTTCCTCAAAAGACAAGCCCACATGCCCTAGAAGATTATCTAAGTTTTTACCCGCTGCACCACAAAAAGGGATTCCTTGTTCGTCCTCATTTCTTCCAGGAGCTTCACCAACAAAAAGAATTTTTGAATTGAGATTTCCTTTCCCAACAACAATATTCCTACAATTCTTACAAAGTTCTGTTTGTTTAACCAATTCGGCTTCTGGAAAATTAAATTCTGACTCGTTTATAGCCATAAAAAAAAGAAAGTTAAGCTATTTAAATAACTTTTTATAACAAAATTTATAGGCGAATAGTTCAGCTTGGATAGAATGCGAGCTTGCGGAGCTTGCGACCAGGGTTCAAATCCCTGTTCGCCTATTTATCTTGACCAAGATTTTTATAAAGCTCTGAAATTATTGTACCTTGAATTTCTTCTCTTAATTTCCCTGAACAATCGACCAATCTAGATTGGGGCAAAACTTCCAAACCTGGAGAAATATAACAAACCATCTCACTTCCACGATTTATTCCAAAACCAGAACTCAAAGCAGATACCTCAACCCTACAACCCCTAGAAGTCAAACCAATAATTTTACTCTCGAAGTTAATTAAATCTTCAGAAACGAAACTCGCCCTATGACAATCTGCCACCATCTTTTCGAAACAACGAGCATTTTCACAGTTCTCAGAATAAATAAATGTTGTAAAGACTAAAAAGATCAGAACTAGCATAAAAAAGATTAAACCAAAAATAAAAATCATTCTTTCTTTTTTAGACTTCTTTGAAAACCATTCTTTCAATTTTTTCAACAAAAATAAATTTTTAGGTTTGGCTAAATCTATTTCTTCTCCCCCTCGTAGAAATTTTCTCAAACTAACTTTTAATTCAACGAAACATAGATAAATTGAATAAAACAATATTTTTATTAAAGAAACACCACTTTTAAAAAACAAAACTAAAGAATTTCCCCTATTATTTTTAGATAATTTATCGAAATATTTTAATGCCCTAATCATCTCTAAATCTGAAACATAACCTAGGAGTTTTTTCTGAACAAAATTTCTATCTCTCCCCTCTGAAAAAGAATCCTTAATAAAATCTCTTATTTTTTTCTTCATAAAAACAACCTCCAAAATCCTCTTAAATCAAACAAGAAAAAAATCTTCTGAACAAGAGAAATTTCATTCTCCTGAACTTCTTCTCCACAGTTCATCTCTCCAGGCAATAAAAATAGTTCCACCAATCTAAGATTATTAGACTTAGAATTTCTTTTCCTAACCAAAAGAATCTCTGTTCCCTCCTCATATATTTCTGTATAACTAATCCCACAAATTGTCACATTTTTAGAAAAAGTTTTTATCTCTAAAGAGCAGGGTTCTTTTTCGTTTACAGTAGAATAACATTCGTTCGAATCAAAACAAAGTCTTTCCTTAGAACCCCCAAACCAACTTTTCTCTAAAAGAAGGGAAGTTGAATCAAAAGAAACCTTACATTCAGACCAAGGAGAACAGATATAATTGGGAACACAGTTACTATCTGAGATTTTTAATGCAGAAGAAGGAAGATCAGAACAGAAACCCCTATTACAAAACCCATTCTCACACAATCCGCAATCAAGAATTTCTCCACAAACAAGTTTTTTACCACATTGTATCCCCAACTCAGAACAACTTTTGTTACAATCAACCTCACACCTCCCACTTATACAAAATCCCTCTCCACAATCACTATCTTCCTTACATCCAATACAGATTCCTTCAAAACAAGAAGAACCTTCCCCGAAACAATTAACAGAGTCTCCCCAGTAAAAACAAGAGTTGTTTCTAAATTTTCCACACACTTGATAACTGTTATTTCCAATACATCTTCTTTCCCCAGGAGTACACTCATTAACACACCCGGATCCACTTCCAATAGAACTACTCCCTCCGCTAGGAGAACTTCCAGAACTTGGAGGATTATTATAACAACCCGAAACAATTAAACTACAATCATTATTACAAGATAAACTCCCTCCATCATAACCTAAAGATTGACAGGTTTGGCCAGAGAAATTTGTTCCATCACATGATTCATTTGAACCAACAAGGTCATTGCCACAGAAATTCTCACAACCAGAGAAAACAAAAGAACAACTATCTGAACAAGACAAATCCCCCGAATCTCCAGTCACTCCAAAAATACTATCACAGGTTTCCCCAGAGAAATTTGTTCCATCACAATCCTTCCAAGAGCCATACCCTGTTAATTCCCCATCTCCACAAACACTATAATAACTTTCAAGCTGAAAAAATCGAACAGAACCAGAATTATAAACAGAAAAACTAGACAAAGAAGAACTATTTATTAAATTAGAAGAAACTAAACTAGACATAGAAGCGTTTGCACCATAATCTTTCAGATTAAAGAAATATCTCCAACCCGCCCCCCCTAAAGAAGAACTTAGCCAATTTAATGTTAAAGTACCAGAATAGTTTTCATCCGCAAAGAAAACTAAAGAAAGATTTCTAGACTTATTTTCAGAAGAATTCCAACTATCAACGACCAATCTATCTCCCGAAACATTAGAATAAAGAACAGAATAGTTATTTGGAGGAGAAATAAAAATAACATCGTTTGAATCTAAATCAGAAGAAGAGCTTGAATTTGTTTCTAGAATAAGCGAGGCAAAATTATCATTAAGCGTTGCATTTATTCTAAAATCTAACGAACTCGTAATGCCCAATGAAAAAACAAAAAACAAAAAAAGAATCTTAACTTTCATATTCTCCCCCCATAATTTTTTTCATTTCAATTTCGATTCTTTTAGAAAGCATAATAGCATTTTTATCACAAAACTTCTTAAAGGAATCATACACCCTCCTATCTATACTTAAAGTCACCTTTTTTTGCATAAACTCTTAATAATCTTAAGCTTTATAAACCTTCCGAGTAAGTACAGATAAGTCTATATACTTCCAAAGAAAGAGACTAGTTCCTTCCCCCAATTACATTTCCCCAATTATCTTCAAACAATGAAATCTTATACTTTTCTAAAGGAATACTTCCAAGAACACGTAAACTCTCAAAGAGATCTTGGGGGATTGTTCTATTCTCATTGAAATAACTTTTAAGAGTAGAGTAAGGAATATCAAATCCCCTATCAATTAAACCCCTCAAAGAAGGACAACCAGAATTTCTAATTACCTCTAAAAAGAATTTCCTCTGCTGCCCTTTCCGAAAACGAACCCTCATGAAGAAATAATAAGGGACGAGTTTTTAAACTTCACTGCGCAACCATATAAAGCAAAACTTTATAAAGCAGATTTCAAAAAAAGAAGTATGAAAGTCCCTAAAAAAACGAAGAGATACTGCCCCCACTGTAACAAAGTTACCGAACAGAAAATAAAACAGGTTAGCACTGGTGGAAAAAAGGGCGCACTTACTAGAGGAGCAAGAAGTAGGGTGAAACTTAGAGGAAAGGATAGAGGTTTAGGAAGTCATGGAAAATACAGTAAAAGACCTGGAAGCAAATGGAAAAAGAAAACAAAAACAACTAAAAAAGTTGTTTTTTTATACACTTGTTTAACTTGTAATAAATCAAAACAAAAATCTAAAGGAATCCGAACAGGAAAATTGGTGATGGAATAAAATGGCAATCCAAAAATTTCACAAAAAGAAAGAAAAAAATTTTAGTCTCTCCATTTTAATAGGGGGGCAAGAATAAAATGGCAATTAAAAAGAAATTTATCAAAATAGAACTTCCACTTCTAAATGAAGAAATAATGGCTTTAGGCACACCAGAAACACTAGACAAGAAAACAATCAAGATAGATCTCTCTCGAAAACTTAGAGGAAGAAGTTTGGAAGCAACATTCCTTGTAAGAAACGAAGATGAAAAATTAGTAGGATATCCAAAGAAATTGGAATTGACTAGGCAGTATATTATACGGATGATGAGAAAAAGAGTAAACTACGTTGAAGATTCTTTTGAAGCATCATGTAATGATATCGAATGCACCATAAAACCATTCCTAATAACAAGAAAAAAAGTTTCAAGAGCAATCCGACATAATTTAAGAAAAACCACAAAAGAGTTTATAATAGAATATATTAAAGAAAAAAATTATTTAGATGTTTGTGAAAACATACTTTATGCAGAACTCCAAAAAGAGATGTCATTAAAACTGAAGAAAATTTATCCACTGTCTTTCTGTGAAATAAGAATTCTTGAAACAAAAAATCTAGAAAAAGCAGATAAAACAATAAAAGAAAAAACAACAAGAGAAGGGGATTTGGAAGGAAACGAAGAATCGGTTGAAGAAAAAGAACCAATAAAAGAAGAGATAATTGAAGAGGAAAAAGAAAAAATTGAAGAAGAAAAAGAGGAAGGAGAGATTAAACCCAAAAAGAAACCATCTAAAAAAGAAACAGAATAATGACAACACAACAATGTTTAGTTCTAATAAAACCCGACGGATTAATTAAATCAATTACAGGAGATGTAATATCTGCACTTTCACAAACAAAATTAAAGATAGTTGGTGCAAAAATCGTCTCTGTAAGAAAAGAACTTGCAGAAGCACACTATTCCGAACTAAAAAGTAATCTAATTGGAAAGTTTGGGGAAGAGAAAGGGCTAGAGACCTTCAATAACATAATAAAATACATACAAGGAGATTTCCATACGAATAGAGTAATGGCCCTAGTTTATCAAGGAGAAGATGCAATTTGTAAAATAAGAGAAGTAGTTGGTTGTACAAATCCAGAAGATGCAGACCCCTGTTCAATAAGAGGAAAATACGGAAGAATAAATTCTAAAACAAATGTATTTGAAACAGTAGTACATGCTTCGGATTCAGAAGTCTCTGCAAAAAGAGAAGTTCAACTTTGGTTCAGTCCAGACGAACTTGCAGAGGTTATTTATTCAGTGGAAAGAAGAGCAGAGACAATAGAAAAAAGTTTCTGGAAACAATAAACCTTTTAAATCGTTTTAAATAAATAATTTTATGCCTGCATAGCTCAGTTGGTAGAGCGCGAGTTTTGTAAACTTGAGGTCGGGGGTTCAACTCCCTCTGCAGGC
>CAZGZN010000026.1:0-5998 GCA_964530285.1 Candidatus Woesearchaeota archaeon | reverse complement strand
TGGTATTGCACTGGACTTGAAATCCAGGCCCTTCGGGGCTCCCCAGTTCGATTCTGGGTGTGGGCGTTCAAAACTTTTAAAAACCTTTTAACACAATTAACTACATGAAAAAGATAAAAAAAGAGTTAAACAGAAAATATGTTCTTGCTGGAATCATCACAGCGATAGCTTTATTTACCTTAATTTTCTTTCTTTTTAGTATGGAAAAGGAAAATGACAATCTATCGAATCAAACACTGGTTATTTTAGAAACAAACTATGGAGATATAGAAATTCGTTTATATGATAAAATGCCTCTCACTGCAGGAAACTTTCAAAAGTTAGTTGAGAAAGAAACTTATGATGGCGTAATCTTTCACAGAGTAATTGAGGGATTTATGATTCAAGGAGGGGATCCTACAGGAACAGGATATGGAGATCCAAAGATTCCTAAAATAAAAGATGAGTTCACAAGAACGAGTTTAGATGAAAATAATAGAGGAACAATTGCAATGGCAAACGCAGGACCCAATACTGGAAGTAGCCAATTTTTTATAAATTTAGCAAACAACAACTTTCTTGATGGAAAACATCCTGTTTTTGGAGAAGTTGTTTCTGGAATGGATGTTGTAGATAAAATTGCAAAGGTTAGAACAACAGGACCTCCACAAGATAGGCCTTTAGAAGAAGTTAAGATCTTAAATGCAAGAATCAAATAATTATTTTAGAACAACCGGTTCGAAGTCTTCAAAGTATCTTAATGCATCTTTGAGTTTGTCTTCACTTTCAGAATAAAGGGTGATTATCTTATCTCCTTTCTCTACCCTCCCTAACTTTTTATGTAAATAGACTCCTGCTGTTTTTGTTTGTGGAGCTCCGAGAACCCTACAAAGAAGATTTATTTTTTTATTGTCTATCCTTCTTATTTCTTTGTCTTTGTTTACAATAAAGGTCTTTGAAAATTTTGCTAATTTTAATTTTTTCACTCTTTTCTCAAATTTTTGATCCCGGTTTTGTGTATTTACAATCTCCTTAAATTTTTCGTAAGCTCTTCCTGACTCTAATATTTTTCTTGCTAATTCTTCTGAATTCTTGAAATCGCAAAGTTTTAAGAGATTTGCTGCGAGAAATATAGATTTTTCTTTTAGGTCTTCAGGGCCATCTCCACGAAGAACGTTGATTATATCTATCATCTCTAAAACTGGACCAATTCCATCCCCTATTGGTTGATTTCCAACAGTATAGATAACCTTTAATTTAACTTTGAACTTTCTGCCCAACAATTCAAACTTCTTACCTAGCTCCTTTGCCTTTTTTATGGTAGGCATCTTTCCACCACCATAAGGAATATCAATAAGAATTCTATTAGAGCCTGCAGCAATCTTCTTAGACATGATTGAAGCAATGAGTTGAGGTTCTACATCCAGATTAAGCAATCTTTCTACATGAATTATTTTATCATCGGAAGGAGATAAATTTAATGAACCATTCCAAACAAGACAGGCCCCTGCCCTTTTAACAATTTCAATAAGTTCTTTTTGTGAGAAATCCACACGGGCCATTGTTTCCATGGTATCTGCTGTTCCGGCCGCAGAGGTAATTGCTCGCGAGGAAGTCTTTGGCATTGTAAGACCTGCTGCAGCACAAATAGCGACCACCAAAGGAGTTGTCCTGTTCCCTGCAATTCCCCCAATACAGTGTTTATCTGCAACGATTTTCTTTCCAAAATCTATTTTATTTCCTGTTTTTATCATTGAATTTGTTAAAGCTATTAATTCCTTTTTATTCATGCCATGATTCTTTTCTGCTGAAACAAAAAAAGCAATTTCCGATTCGGTTAAGTTATTCTGAGAAATTTCTGAAATTAAGATATGGATCTCTTCTTCGGAAAGTGGCTTTCCAGAAAGTTTTTTTTTTATTATTTGCCCGCCTAGGAAAACATCCGCAGGAAATACTTCTATAAGAGATTTATTTTTTAATGGAAGAAAAGATACAACCTCCTCGGAAAGCCCGATCTCATCTTCAGAGATTAGATTTGAAAAGATGTCAACCACCGCATAAAATTTATTTTTTCTGTAAGTTAATCCCACTCTTTCGTTTACGTGAACGTTTAGTGCTTTCGCTGTGTTTGGAGCCAAAATTACAACAGGTCTACCTGCTAGCCACCTCAGATTTTTTACCTTTAATTTCATGACCTAAATAATTCTTTAAAATTTCCTTGTTTATAAAATTGTAGAACTATTAAAAGATATGAAACGAAAAGAGGCCCCAACACTAAACCAATTAAACCAAACGAGAGCAACCCCCCAATACTACTAACGAAACTTAGTCCAACAGGAAGTAAGGTTCTCTTCGAAAGAATATAGGGTCTTAAGATATAATCCGAAACTCCAGACACACCCATCCCCCATAATGCTAGAATTATTGCTTTTATTGGAGAACCATTTGCAATTAAGACAATTCCTAGCGGAAGCCAAACCACTGTTGGCCCGACCATAGGCAACACTCCTGCAATGATTGCAACAATTGTGAAGAGAAGAGTCCCCTCTATTCCCAAAAGAAACATTATTAGGCCCATTAAAATTCCCTGCAAGATACCTACTAAAACTTCCCCATAGAGAGTTCCATCAGTAACATTTCTAAATTCTGCTGCGAATTTCCTCTTTACACCCTCCGAAAGAGGAATAAATTCTTTTATCGCGAAAGTTATCTTGTCAAAGTCTATTAAGATGAAATAAAATACTGTTAAGAAGATTACAAAGTTCAATAGTTTTACAGGAAGATCTGCAAGAAATGAAGAAAATCCGCTGATAAGAGAGCTGAAGAGATTTGATAAAATATTATTAAACTGCAATTTTATTGTTTGTAATACTTCTGGAGAAACGCTGGAAGGAAGAGTATTCTCAATTAAATCACCAATGTTAACTCCTTGTATCTTATCATATAAACTGAATGTTTGCTTTATTAGTTGTGGTGTAAGAAAGATTAAGGGTAAAACAATTATTGCGATTAAAGCTATGATTAGGATTAAAGCAGAAAGACCCTTCATCTTCAGCTTCTTATTAATTGAAACAAAGGTGGGCCTAAATGCATAAGCAAAGATAAATGCAAGAAGTACAGAAAATAAGAGCTCTTTGAGTGCAAGGTATGTCAGAATAATTAGAAGAACAATTCCTGAGAAAATTATAACTCTGTCGAGGGTTTTATTTTCCATAGATAGATAAAATTGTTCCTATTTATAAATCTGCCGACTATCTGATCGAATAAGAATCCGAAAGATTTTAAAAGCGATTGTTTTATCGAATAAGATGGAAAATTTTAATATCTCTGAAAGACCCTATTATTTTGAGGTAGAAATTATAAATAAATATGGGTTACATGCAAGGCCTGCGAAAATTCTTGCAACTGAAATGAAAAAGTATCCTCAGTACAATATTAGAGTGAGAGGTCCTAAGGGAGGGGAAGGTTCTGCAACAAGCATAATTGAATTAATGCTATTTGATGCAAATAAAGGGAGAAAACTAGGTTTTAAGATTCGAGGAGAAGATCCGTCCAAGATAGAATCAATTATTAGAGATTTGTTTGAAAATGTTTTTCCAAAAATAGATGAGGAATCCCTTTGATAAGCTATAAAAAGCCAAATTTTGTTTAATTATTATGACATATAGATTTGAAGAGCATACAGCAGATGTTAAATTTGTAGTTGAGAGTAAAGACCTTGGAGAACTATTTTTGGAAGGTGCTAGAGCTCTAAAAGAAAATATCTGTGGAAATATCAAAGTTTTAGAACAAATTGAAAAGGATATTGTGATTCAAGGAAGAAATCTTGAAAATCTTCTATATAAATTTCTTGAAGAGTTTCTTGTTCTATTGGACTCTGAATCTTTCTTGGTTTCCTCTGTTTCTAATATTGAAATAGACCCAGAGAATTTTTCATTGAAAGCAAAAATTAAAGGAGATAAATCAGAAAAATATCATTTTACAAATGACGTTAAAGCAATTACATATTCCCAGATGGAAATAACAAAAACCGAGGAGGGTTTTAGGGCAACTGTTGTCTTAGATGTTTGATGGAAATAAAAAAGATTTCTGAATTTGAATGGGAGATTCCTCTTGAGGGAGAAATGAAAGTTCCAGGAAGGATTTTTGCCTCTGATAAAGTTTTGAAGGATATAGAAAGAGATAAAAGTTTGGAACAAGTAAAGAATGTTGCTTGTTTGCCTGGAATAATAAGAGCCTCACTAGCAATGCCTGATGTACATCTAGGTTATGGTTTTCCAATTGGAGGTGTCGCAGCATTTGATTTAGAAAAAGGAGTTATCTCCCCAGGGGGCGTGGGATATGACATTAATTGTTCTGTTCGTTTGTTAAGAACAAATTTAACTAGAGAGAATATTGAAAAGAATAAAAGAAGGATTGTTGAAACTCTTTTTGAAGAGATTCCCGCAGGTGTTGGAAAGAAAGGAAAACTTCTTTTAAAAGACAAAGAGCTAAATGAAGTATTGAAAAAAGGAGCTATTTGGGCGGTTGAGAAGGGTTATGGAAAAAAAGAAGACTATGAACACACCGAAGAAGGAGGTTGTATGAATGAAGCAAATCCGGATAATGTAAGTAGAAGAGCGAAATCTCGAGGCATTCCTCAATTAGGAAGTCTTGGAGCAGGAAATCACTTTTTAGAAGTTCAATTTGTGGAAGAAATTTTTGATGAAAAGGTTGCAAAAGTTTTTGGTCTTGAGAAAAATCAAGCAGTTATAATGATTCATTGTGGAAGCAGAGGATTGGGACATCAGGTTGCAAGTGACTATATTCTGGATATGGAGATGGAATATGGATTTAAACACCTCCCCAATAGGGATCTGATTCATGCACCCATAAACAGTGAATTGGGAGATAAATATTTTTCAGCAATGGCTGCAGCGGCGAATTTTGCCTTTGCAAATAAACAATTAATTACACATTGGACAAGAGAAGCAATGAAGAAAATCTTTCCTAATTTTGAAGCAGAAGTTGTTTATGAGGTTTGCCATAATATCGCAAAATTCGAAAAGCACGAGGTTGGGGGGAAAAAACAAGAGGTCTTAGTGATGAGAAAGGGAGCGACTCGTTCGTTTGGTCCTGGAAGAAAAGAACTTCCAAGAGATTATCAAGGGGTTGGACAACCAATTATTTTACCCGGGAGTATGGGCACTGCAAGTTACGTCTTGGTTGGAACCGAAGAAGCAGAAAAATTGACATTTGCTTCAACAGCTCATGGTGCAGGAAGGATAAAGAGTAGATTTTCAGCAGTGAAGAATTTGACTGTGGAAGGAGTTGAATCTTCGCTTTCGGAGAAAGGAATTGAACTGCGTTCTGGAAGTAAAAAAGGAATTGTGGAAGAGGCACCTGAAGTTTACAAAGATATTGATGAAATCGCAAGAATTAGTCACGAAGCAGGAATCGGAAAGTTAGTTGCTAAAATGAGACCTATGTGCGTTATTAAGGGATAACTAATTTAAACATTCAGAGTATTTTTCTTTATTGAACAAAAATCTAATTCTACAAAAAAACTTCTTCCAAAAGGGAGGTTTTATATAATTTTCTGAACTCTCCCAATTAGTTTCACTTCCATTTTCACTAAATTCCGAACTTTCGTTTGAAAAGTCTTCTATCTGCTCTTCACTACCCTCCGAATTATCTGTTGGACTCTCAGTTACATTAAAGGAACCATTTACAGAAGTTAGATTAAAACTATAATTACATTCTTGCACTAAACTTGAATCTCCAACACAATTTTCAGGTTTTTTAGAAATTAAGGTTCTATTCTGAATTCCATTTGGCAAACATTCGCTCCAATTAGAATAAGTAAAATTACATGGAGCGGCAACATAGACACAAGAAATTGTTTCAGAATTTGGTTTACTTACTCCTATTGTTTGATTGCAATTTCCTATCTTTGTCCATGTTCTTGTTAAAGTATTTGAAGATAGGCAAGAGGAATTTGTTCCAATCCAATTTGATTCTAGGCAAGGTGGAGAACATT
>CAZGZN010000025.1:0-8375 GCA_964530285.1 Candidatus Woesearchaeota archaeon | reverse complement strand
TTGTATTCCGTTTGATAAACATTCGCTCCAATTAGAATAAGTAAAATTCGTGCAAATTACAACATTGGGAACATAAACACAAGTGATTGTTTCTTAAAAAACTTATCGCTTTAGCGAAATTTTAGAAGGTTATTTTCTTCTAAAATAATCTATGACAAAACCCAATAAACCAAAAATTAAGATAATTAAAATAGGTGTTACTACAAAGGAAGATGTAAAACAGCAAGAACTTGCAGAATAAATACAACCTTCGTTACACAAGATGCTTCCTGGAAAGATGAGAAAAAATTTAATAGGGGTTGCTAATAGATTAATGAAATTAAAATCCCTGCTATTAATCCAATTTTAGCCCATTTGCTAATCATATTTGTTTATAGATAATCAATAGTCCAAACGAAAAGATTTAATTCACTTAATTTTATATTTATTTTAATACAATTAAACTAACTTCCCCCCAGCAACAACTTCAGGAACTACAACTAATTTTGCACCAGCCTTCTTAAGCTTCGATACGAACTTATTATGTTCTGCACGTGCATTTATTTCTATATTTGGGTTTAGTTCTTTTGCACTCAAGGTTATCAAAATATTTGTTTCTGTTTTTGGAATTGTTATAATAAGTTTTCTTGCTTTTTTTATTCCTGCGTCAATTAAAACTTTTTCATTGTCTGCACTGCCCTCCACAACAAGATATTTCTTCTTTTTTAATCCATTAATAACATCAGAGTTCATTTCGGTGAGAACAAATTTTTCTTTTCTTTCACTAAGGATTCTGGCGATTTCTTCGCCAACTCTTCCCCCTCCTGCGATTATTACATGGTTGTTCAGTTCCATCAATTTTATATTACTCATTTGACTTTTTAAATACTTCCTTAAGCTTCCATCGAGTAACATATCTGCAACGCTCCATAAAACCCACCAAACTAAAAATACTCCTACAATTGCTAAGAAAATTTCGAAAACTCTTTCAGCTACGGTTGGATTTTCCTCGAATACTACTGCGAGGGTTTGTAGCGTTCTAAAAAATGATTCTTTTAGTGTGTTTCCGTCGAGTAATTTAAATCCGAGTGTTCCGATAACTAGTAACCAAAAAATTACCAAAAAAAATATCTTTAATCTTCTAGGAAACTCCTCAATGTCCTTTAATTTATTTCCTCTGCTCATTTTTCCTTTTTCTTTTTGGTTTATTCTTAATTTTTTCTTTTATAACTATTATTGGTTTAGAACTGTTTTCTTTTTCTTGAGGTTCTTTATTCTTTTGTTCTTTCAATATTCTATAGATTATTGGGAGATATCCGAAGATAAGGACTAGAGATAGGATTGCAAGGTATATAGGTTGTTTTATGAAAATTATTTTCTTTAGGAATGTAAACCCAAAACTCGATTCTATTGTTTCAGTAATTTTAAACACTAGATTAAGGATAAATACTGTTCCTGTAAAACTTAAAATTGGACTAAATATATTTGAGGGAAAATCTGTTCCAGAAAGAATTTCTGCAAACATGAAGATTACTACAATCGCAATTAATTGAATTGAAATATTATTCAAAAATAGGGTTGTGGATGTGAAAAAGTTCCAAGAGATATATCTGTTTAAAATGTTCAGGAATCCTAAACAAACTAAAAATATTGTTATTCCTGCTATTTTTGGGAGAACGATTTTTAATATTCCTCTTTCCATATAATTTTCATTAAAAAGGATTATAAAAATCTATCTCTTAGATAGATAGTCAATCTTTTTAAAGGAGGTTCATATAATCTACATATGAAAAAGAGATGTTTAAAAAATAAATTTGGTTTTTTGTGTTTGAACTGAGCATGGATTCTAATACTTTTCTTCACAAGATTGAAATTGAACTTAAAATTTCAAAGAATTCGCCCCATACAATAAAGAATTATATCCTTAGAAATAAAGAGCTTCTTGATTTTGTTGGGAAGGATCCTTCAGAAGTTTCAGAAGATGATGTAAAACTCTTCGTTGCAGAGAAAATCTCGGATAGGGCTGCAAGTTCAATAATCCAATTTTTGGCAGCAATAAAATACGCTTATCTTTCTATACTAAAAAAGGATATTACTTTTGGAATTCGTCGTCCTAAAAAAGAAAAGAAAATTCCTTCGGTCTTAACAAAAGAGGAGGTTTCTAAACTTCTTAACTCTCTCCTAAATCAAAAATCTAAGCTTATGGTTTCCCTTCTTTATGCTTGCGGTCTTAGGGTTTCTGAATTGATTAATTTAAGGGTTGAAAATTTATTTTTTGATGAAGGTATTGGTTATGTTAAACAGGCGAAGGGAAGGAAAGATAGAATTTTCAATGTTCCTGACTTTTTAATGAGGGATTTAAAGCTACAGGTAGAAAAACAAAAAAGAGAGGGACAGGAGTTTTTGTTTTCTGGAAAAATCGGCAAGCTTTCTCCTAGAAATCTTCAGAAGATTGTTGAAAAGGCATCCAAAAGGGCAGGAATACAAAAAGAGGTACATTGTCATACCCTTAGGCATTCATTTGCAACTCACCTGTTAGAACAGGGAACAGATATAAGAAAAATACAGGAACTATTGGGTCATGCGGATTTATCAACAACCCAAATTTATACTCACATTTCTAGAGAAGAGCTAAAGAAAATAAAGAGTCCTATAGATAGTTTGGGCATTCTTTGATTCTTGAAAACATATATTCTAGTATAACCTTGTTTAAAAAACAATCTTTATTCTAATTAATATGGATCCTAAAAAAGAAAATGGTCTTTCGGGAATTTCCGAGGAGAGATCATTTAAATTTAATGGAGAAGTCAGTTCTTTTCTTGAATCTAGGGGTCTAGAAATTTGTCCCTACATCCGATCTCCTGTTGTTAGGACTCATGGCGAAGGAGGGGTTGTTATAGAAGGAATCTGCCCAATAAAAGGAACTCTTGAATCTAAATGTTCTGGACCTGCTATTCACAAGGTTTTTGGGGATCCGAATTTTTGTCCAGTGTATAAGAACTTCTTTAGACAAGAAAGTTTTGGAAAATCACTTCATGCATTTCTTCGTTCTTCAAACCATAGATCCAAAAGCTCCAGAGGGGATGTATATGTTCTTGCATATACAACTAGCAGTAATTTCTCTTGGGATTCTTCTAAAATTTTACTAACAGCTGAGCAAAGAAGGAAAATTGTTTTATCGGATAAATCTTTTTTATTAAACTCTGGATTTGCAATCTGTTACTTGTCTGATGAAAAGAGAGATGCATTGAGGGGCGGAATCCTTCCAGGGATTGCTTATTCTTTTTTTAGTCAACTAGAATTTCCAGAAACTGGAAATTTAGACTTAATTATTGATGGGGAAATGGAGGACTATCAACGTAGGAAGATTGTCCATGCAATTTCTTCGGGAAGTTCTTTAGGATTTTGTAAGGTTCATGTTTCTAATATCGGAAGAAAACAAAAAGATGCAACAAATAGTCCTAAAAATAAATTACTTGATTTAGCGGGATCATTGGCTATAAAATATCATCCCCATAACTATTCTTGGAGAGAAGGAAATATTCCGCAAGGGGCTACGGTTGTTCGACCGAGAGCTTATCTCGGATAAAATGGGGGATAAGTCTTATTTGAAAGAATATCATGGGAAAATCAGAATCTGGTTTAGATCTTGTATTGGGATTTGATGAAACAAATAATGGATTTCATTTACCTCATGCTCCATTTATGATTGTTACAGGAGTTTTAGGTAGGGAAGGTTCGAGAATGCTTGGATTTCCGTGTTCGAACAAATCAAATAGAAAGTTTTTTGGTAGTGTTAACCCTCCTTTAGGGAAGGTTGCAAGATATGCAAGAACTTATCTGAGTGAGTATTCTAGATTTTTTTACACAATTATCCCTCAACCGCAGGAAATAGGAAAACCCTACTCCATCAATTTAATCGAAGCTCAGGCGATCTCTGTAATTTCGTTAAGATTTTTCCGGGAGTTTAATCTTCAGGGAGATACTCAGATTTACATTCATCAAGTTGGGGGAAAAGGAAGTTCAGAATTTGTTGAAAATCAAGTAATCAATACACTCAAATACGGAGGAGTTTCTTCTCCTTCTGTTCGAGTTGTTCTCTCCTCTAAGGAGGAAAAACAGAAAGAGGTTATTCGTTGTGCGGATATGACTGGATATTATTTAGCTGCTCTAAAAATTTTTGCTGGAAAAGAAGAATGGCCGTTTAGAAGTCGACAGGTTCCATTAAACAGCTTGGATAATTTAATCGGTTAGGGGGTATGTTCCTTCTAAGTGTATTATTCACAATAATTATCTTTAAAAATGTTCTAAAATTTTAAGTGTCATGCATAAGAAAAAATCACAAAGAAAGAACGCAAGAGGTATTGCTAATACACATATACCCATCACTCCTCTTTTTTCTGAGGAGAGTTCCAGTGGTCGTTTTTTAGCCCTTTGTACTTTTAGCCACAGGGGAATTGTTCATCCCTCTGCTTTCTTCTATAATAAATTTTGTCCTACTTGTAAGCATGTGAGATTTTATGAATTGCCTTACAAGCCCTTCGATGAAAAAACCCTTTCTGATAAAATTGAAGCTTGTTCAAGCATGCGTAGAAGAATTCCTACAATTTCATTAAATAGGGTCACGTTTGAGGAAGAAATGGGACCTTGTCTTTGGTACTTGGATAGGGGGGCGAACCTATACTTACTAAGAGTGGATAAAAGAGAATTCTTTCCAGATGTAGAACAAGATCATCTTCCATTATATCTGGATTCATTCAAAAAACCCAACTTTTTAAACTCTTAATTTCATTAAATATAATGGCTTGCGAGAAATGTGGGTATAGGGATAAAAAAGAGGTGATGAAATTTAACCATCCTCTTTGTCCAATATGTAACTTTTTTTCACCTGATGACGAAGATAAATTTATGTTTTATATAAATGAACAATTAGATTGGAGGACATTAGAAACCTTTAGGAAGTATGATCAAAAAGTTGGTGGGAAGCAAAAATCAGGGATGATTGAAAAAGCAAAACAAGGAGAAGTTATGTCTCGAGTTCCATTAGGTTACTTCCTATTTGACAAAAAACTAGTCGAAAACGAGGACGCATCAAAGGTTCATTCTATTTTTAAGGAATATTTGGAGAACGAGATCTCTTTAAATAAGCTTTCTAAAAAAGTTGGGTTGTCTCTAAATGGATTGAAGAAAGTTCTGAAAAATCGCACGTATTTGGGAGAGATAAAATTCAATGGTCAAATATATAAGGGGGCCCATAAACCATTAATTTCTTCAGAGATATTTTACGCAGTGCAAAGAAAATTGAGTGAGGTTAGGAAAAAGAAATGTTAGAGAGATTTTTTTCTCTTGAGTCTGTCTCTTTGTAAAAGAGCTTCATCTAGGGCAACATTGACCTTGGCGGAAACATAATTAAAAAATGGACCCATTTTTTTTAGTTCTCTATCTCGATAAGCACACATAGATTCTTCGAGTAGGCCAATATAAAAATCTCTTTCTGCTAGGGGAATTGTAGCATAAGGGTAATTATTATCACACAAAATTTTGTTTTGTATTAATCTTGCGGTTCTTTTATTTCCATCAATAAAAGGTTGAATTGCAGCGATCCGGCTATGAACGAAGGCCGCTCGCTCGATTGGATGAAAAGGTATTGTTTCTAAATCTTTAACCATTTGTTCAATCAAAAAAGGAATTTTTAATGGGTTTGGGGGAGTGTATTGTGGTAAATTCAAAGAAACTCTGTCCTGACGATATCCATCATTTCTGACATCAACCTCTCTCCCGACAGCAAGTACTAACTCTGAACTTAATTTTCCGCCATCCAGTAGACTCTTTTCTTTTAGGCAATCCCATGCCATCTCCATTCTTTTTACTCCCTCTCTAACTTGATGAGTATATCCATGATAAAATCCTCCACGAGAATGTTTATAATATTCTGGATGTTCCATCAAGAATGAATTTAAAAATTCCGTTTTTCTCAGAGCATTTTGCATTTGATTACACAGCACAAAATCAAGTTCGGGATCTCTTTTTAGATTTTTTAGTTTTCTATCTATTTCTTTTATGGTAAAATTATCAAGCATCATAATCTTCATATGTCCAATCATTATTTAAACCTTTCGATTGTGTAATCCCCCGGTAGTTACAACAAATTTGCAGAAACCAGCACAAATTTCACTCACGGGATAGTTCCAAAAAATCTAATTATCTATAGGAAGTTTGTCTTTTCGCCCTTGCCTTAGAATCTCCAGGTTTGTAAGCTTCTTTTCTTCGAGTATCTGCAACAAACATATTTCTATCATAAAGAAGGTATGTTCTCTTCAATTCTTCGTTTTTTGTAAATGCTACAATTGCTCTTGCCATTGCAAGTCTTGCTGCCTCTATCTGAGAAGATAGTCCTCCTCCCTTAACATTTACTGAAATATCATAATTTGCTTTTCCAATAAGTTTCTCAGCGATCAGTAGGGGTTCTTGAATTTCTAATTGTTGTAATCTAGGGTAAGATGATAGTTCTTTTTTATTGATTTTTATTATTCCTGTTCCTTCTCTTATTGTAGCTTTTCCAATCGCTGTTTTTCTCTTGCTTGATATTACCAAACTTTTAGGAATCATATTAGTCGGGATACCTCCTTTAGTTTCATATATTTGAGGGGAAGTCTTGATTTAATTTTAAAAATTTCTACTTTTGAAGAATCAAATTCATTTGTTCCATAACACTTTATCCTTTTATATGCATCTCTTCCTCTCTGTCTATCCCATGGAAGCATTCCTCTAATAAGTCTTTTTAATAATCTTGGTGCAGGTCGAGGAATTTTCGGTCCTTTAAGACTATTTCCTCCCTTGTTTCTTAGCGCAGTTATTCCTTCAAGAATTTCTTCTTTATTTCCGGAAATTATTGCTTCTTCACAGTTTAGAATGAAAACTTCATCTCCAATAAGTGCTTTCTTGACGGCAAAGCTCCCAATTCTTCCTAGTGACATGTCTTTTGCATCTAAATATATTTTCATCTTATTAACCTCAAATCTTTTAATTCAGGGTTCTTTTTAATCTCTTCTAAAATTTCTACAAATTCTACCTTGGAATCTTTCATCTTTTGTTTTGCTTTTTCTGAAGCATTCCAAGCTACAATCTTCAATTTCTTGGATAGTTCTCCAGAACTTAAGATCTTTCCAGGAACGAATAGGACTTCGTTTTCTTTTGACATTCTGTCTATTTGGTCTAAATTTAACTCTGCCCACTTTTTTACAGGCATTGCAAGATGTTTTGCAAATTCTGGATTTTTCTTTTTAATAATAGTTATAGCTTCAGCTAGTTCTTTATTTGTCTTTTTAGAAGATCTTGACTCAATCCTTGTTTTGCTTATAGTTTTTTCCATTTTGTTTAGTGCGATAGAAGTCTTTTCCAAGACCTACTCAACGCGTGAGCTCGCAGGTAATTGTTTCTAAGAAACTCTATTTAAAAAGCTTTTGTTTTCTTCTTGAATATCTATTTCTTATATTCGGTGTCTACCCTAATTTTACAAGGTAATCTTGCTTTGATAGAATTCAATAGTTTTCTAGCTGCTTGCTCGTTTTTTGTTCCATTTAATCCAATAATAAACAAGATGCTTTCTTTTTTTAATAGTGCTGAACGGCCGGTGGTTCTTCCAAACGAAAGAGCCATACCTGTACTCATCCTATCTGCTCCTGCGCCTGTTAACATTTTGTTTTCTCGAATTACATGATGGGGGTAAGGTCTTAGTTCCAAGTAAAATTCTTTTCCCATCTTTTCTGTAAGAAACCTGTTCAAATATTGCCTTGCTGCTTCAATTGCAGTGTCTCTCATTTGAACAAATTCTTTATTCTTTATTGTCAAAATTGTTTTATATTTTCCGGTCTTATAACCTGTTAAATCTCCCATTCTGAACTTTGTTACCTTTGTGTTTGGAACTGCTTTAATAAATGAGAGTTTTTGCTTTTTACTTTTTCTTGTGTAAGGTACTGGTTTCATCTTGGAATAGCAACTTGCTTTTCGCATTGCCATTATTCTTTTTCTCCTAAGATTTTAAGTTCTGTACCAATTGATTGGCCAGGCAACCCTGTTTCAAATATTGCTCTTACAACTCCTTTTCTTCCGTGGGTTGCAGCAATTTTTCCAGAGATTGTTTTATTTCCTGGAGATTTCCATTCAACTTTTTTCTCTATAAATTTTTCTGCTTTTTCTTTGGAATCTATTCCTTCAATTTCTATAAGCATGTGCTTTTCATGAATAGTTCTCCTTCCACGTCTGAATTGAATAATTCTTGCTTTTGCCATGGAAATAGGTTGAAAAATCGCTTTATAAAGTTTATGTTGAGGTAGTTTCGTAATAGAGTGCCTATTTGGGTTTGGAAATCGGATTGACTTCTTGGATTAAACTAA
>CAZGZN010000024.1:5093-9095 GCA_964530285.1 Candidatus Woesearchaeota archaeon | reverse complement strand
ATTTACAAACGGCTAATTATCAAATTGAGGTTTTTTGTGAGGACAGTGCCGGAAACGAAGCCGAAGGAAAATTTCAGTTAAATATTCTAATGGATGGAAGTCCCCCTGAATTGACTAGAGTCTATAATAATCGTGGGAATCTTTTTATACATTTGAGTGAATCGGCGAGTTGTAGATTTGTAACAAACAGTGGTTGTTATAAGGTTGCTTCTAATGGAACCTTGATGTCTTCCCAAAACAATGATCTTAGTTTCAGTGCAAATCTCGTGAAGGGAGCTCCATATTATATAAGGTGTGAAGATATCTTTGGAAACTCTAGGTGTTTTGGGGATATAGTCTTTTATTAGAATTATTTATATTCTCTCCAGGTGTGTCTACATTTTTTACAACGAAAGAATCTCGTTTCTGTTTCATCGCTGCCTCTTGTTTGTGATGTCCAAAAGTGAGCCTCTCCATGTTTACATTTAGGACATTCAGCAGAAATTGTTGGGAGGACATCTACATCTTTGTCTTTGATTACTGCAACAATTTGTCTTTCGTCTATTTTTTCTTTTGTTTTTAGACTAACTTTTTCAGAAGTTGTATATTTACATCTCGGGCAACCAAAGTTTTTTGTTTTTTGCACAAGCATTGCTCCGCATTTTGGACAAAATTTCATCTTTTACAATATTAAAGAGGGCTTTTAAATCTTTCTAACTGAATTTAAGAATTTAGTTTAACAAAGCCCTCTTTGTTTTTCTGGTTTTTGCCAGTCAAAGAGAATTAGTTTTATCCAACCCACATAAGGGATTCTAAACACTGATTTTGCTTTTATTTGTTCTAGTTGAATTTCCTTTTCATAGGGTAAAAGTCCAAAATTGTTATCTCCCTTGGTTGCTATCGTTTCGTTTTTTCTTATTATTCTGTGAATTATTGGATATTTGACCTCCTCTTGGTTTGATTCAAAAATTATTACATCTCCAATTTCAATATTTCTCGGGGCTATAGAAAAGATTATATCTCCTTTAGTAAATCCTTTTTTAAAACCCCAATCTTTGGTGTCTTCTAAGGAAATATTGTTCTCTGCATAAATGTTATTTTCTATAATATTTTCTAAATCCATAGAATGGTGCATTGAACAACTTTCAACTATCACAAGATTCATTGGACTGGAGGTTACTCTTACAAACGGAAATGTTGTCGATGGTGCAATTTTTATGACGGATTCGGAATAAGAAAATCCCGTAAGGATTCCTAGGAGTGGAGAAACTAAATACATAACTACAAGAAGAAATAATAGTACAAAAACAATTGTGCTCTTCCAACTGTCTTCATTTAAGAATTTCCAGAATTTTTTCAGGCTCTTTTTTATTTCCATTATTAATCGAGTGCTCGTTGCTTTTAAAATCTATTGAAAATAGAAAGATTTATAAAGTATACATTTTATTGTATATACATAAAAGGTATACTCGGGGTAGCTAAAATGAAAGATATATTCGACAACACAATTATTTGCAATGGATGTAATAAACCTATGAAACATTCTTTGATTTCCAAAAATGGGTTTAATCTTAGGTGTGTTCTTTGTGAAAATTGTGGAGAAGTTATTGTTCATCCTGATGATAAAATAGAGTACGAAAATTTTATGAAGCTGAAAGAGAAGGACTTTAATGTTAAAATGAGGATGGTCGGAAATTCTTATGCGGTTTCTATTCCAAGAGAAATTGTGGACTTTATGAAAGTTCAAGAAAAAACATTTGATGATATGGTTAAGCTTTCATTGGATCAGCTTGGAAAGGTTAGTTTGTTGTTTAACTCTCACTGTCCGGAAGAAAATTCAAAACAAAGATTTGTGAGTGCAAAGGAAATTCGTGTGATTAAAAATGGGAAGCCAGTTTTACACGCGAGAAAATTCTCAGATTCTGCTCATCCTGAAAGAAACCAATCAAAAGTATTCAAGGCGAAGGGGGTTGAAGAATAATGGGCTTTTTTGACAATGATGACGGCTTTTTTGGAGGAGGAATTGATGATATATTCAGAAAGTTGGCTGGAGAGGGTTATGTGGAATATTCTAGCGATAGTCCTAGCGGAAGAAAAAGAGTTTATAGAAAAAGAAGGGGTGCTACAAACAAGTTTTTTCTAGATAAGGTGGTATGTTCAGATAAAATTTATTTTTTATTTGATTTGTCTGGTAAAAAGAATATTTCTAGTAAGATTGAGGAAGAATCCTATGAAGATGAAAGGGGAAAGAAAGTGCATACAGGAAATCAGATTCTTGCGGTTTTTGAAGAAGGGGATTTGTTGTTTGAGTTTTCTCTCGGGGAAATAAATAAAAAAGGTTTTGAAACTAAATTCAATAATGGCATCTTGGAGGTTGCATTCAGAAAATGAAACAGAATTTATTTGAGGTAACAGAATCAAAGCAAGAACTTCGAGGAAGGAGTCTTGTTTCTATCTCTTCTAAAGACATGGAAGAATTGAAAGTGGAGTCAGGGGATTTAGTTAAGATTGGAAATTCAAAGAAAGTGGTTGTAAGGGTTATTCGAGCAGGAGCTAGTTCTCTAGGTAGGGTGGCCATTGATGGAGAAACTAGGGGAGCAATAGGTATTTCAATTGGTGACAAGGTTAATCTTGAAAAGATTAGTGGAAAAATAGACGAATTAAAATCTATTGAAATTTCTGTATTGGAAAGTGGTGAGTTATCTGCAGAAGAGATAAAAGAGAATATAATTCCTAGTTTAAAAGATAAGAGAAACGAGCATATTTTTAGGGATGCATTTGGAGGATTTCCAGTTTCTATAGGAAACAGAACTTCGATTTCTTTATCAAATGGGGGAAAATTAGTTTGTTCTATTTCTAAGTTATTCCCTAAAAATTTAGAATATGGTTTAGTTTCAAAGGATACCAAAATAGTTGTTTCAGATTCTATTGGAACAGGTAGCGGTGTGAATATCCACTATGAGGACATCGGGGGATTAGATGAAGAAATTTCTAAGATTAGAGAAATGGTTGAGTTTCCAATGAAGCATCCAAAGATTTTTGAAAAGCTCGGAGTCAGTGCTCCTAAGGGAGTCTTATTGACAGGCCCTCCAGGAACTGGAAAGACACTTTTAGCGAAAGCGGTTGCTACAGAAACAGATGCAAAATTTATTTCTATTGCGGGGCCTGAAATCATGAGTAAGTATCATGGAGGTAGTGAGGAAAACCTTAGAGCAAAATTTGAAGAAGCACAAAAAAATGCTCCTGCAATTGTCTTTATAGATGAGATTGATGCTATTGCGCCCAAGAGAGGAGAAACGCATGATCAGGCAGAAAAAAGGGTCGTTACACAACTTTTGACTTTAATGGACGGGTTGAAATCTAGGGGGCAAGTGGTAGTCATGGCGGCTACCAATCGTCCAGATGACTTAGATGAGGCCTTGAGGAGACCTGGGAGATTTGATAGAGAACTAAAAATAAATCCTCCGACTGAAAAAGGAAGAAAAGAGATTCTAGAAATTCACGCAAGAAACATGCCTATAGAGAATAGAGATGAATTATTAACTGAGATTGCAAATAAAACAATGGGATTTACTGGTGCAGATTTAGAGGTTTTATGTAAGGAAGCTGCATTGCATTCCATCAAGCCCTTCTATAATGAAATTTTGAAACTTTCTGAGGAAATGGAAACTAGGGGTTTAGATGCAGAAGGGCTTGCTAAAGAAGATGCAAAGAGTAAGGATGAAAAAGAGATTGTTAAGAGGCAAGAATCTCTATTGAATAATTTAGTTGTGAAAAGAGAGGACTTTGTTTATGCAATGAGAATGGTTGAACCTTCGGCAATGAGGGAGGTTTTAATCAATAAACCTAATGTAAAATGGGAAAATGTTGGAGGTTTAGAAGAAGCAAAGGAGAAGTTGAAAGAGTTAATCGAGTTGCCTTTGTTAAGGCCAGATTTGTATCATGTTGCGGGAATAAAACCAAGTAAAGGAGTCTTATTGACAGGCCCTCCAGGAACTGGAAAGACACTTTTAGCGAAAGCGG
>CAZGZN010000024.1:0-4993 GCA_964530285.1 Candidatus Woesearchaeota archaeon | reverse complement strand
GACAGGCCCTCCAGGAACTGGAAAGACACTTTTAGCGAAAGCGGTTGCTACAGAATCTCAAGCAAATTTTATTTCTGTGAAAGGTCCAGAATTGATTTCCAAGTGGGTTGGAGAAAGTGAAAAGCACGTAAGAGATTTATTCAAAAAAGCCAAGCAAGTCTCTCCTGCAATCATCTTTTTTGATGAGTTTGATTCTATTTCAAAATCGAGGGGAGCTAGTTGTGGAAGTGATGCAAGTGAAAAAGTAGTCAATCAACTCTTGACAGAATTAGATGGTGTTGAGGATTTGGAAAATGTGATTGTTATTGCGGCCACTAATAGGAGAGATTTGATTGATCCTGCTTTATTAAGGCCTGGAAGAATTGATGCGGTTGTTGAACTTGGAATTCCAGATAAAGAGACAAGGAAGAAGATTTTCGAGGTTCATACAAAAAATATGCCTCTTTCTAAGGAAATTAAAATTTCAGAATATATTGACAAAACAGACCGTTGGACTGGTGCGGAGATTGAGTCTATTTGTCGAAATGCTGGAATAAATGCAATTAAGAGACAATACAAAGAAGAAGACGTTTCAAAGTTTGAAATTTCAAAAAAAGATTTTGAGGAAGCATTAGTTAGCGTTTCAAAAAGCAGCGGCAAGGAGTTAAAAGATCCGGAGATTAAAGAAAAATCAAAAGAAAAAAAGGAAAGACAACATGAAAAAAAATGAAGATAATGAAATAAAGTTGAGGGTTGTTGAATCTCTTCAAGACGATGCTTATAGGGGTATTGCTAGAATTGATTCTTCCCTTATGAAAAAGTTAAAGGTTCAAAGAGGAGATATTATTTCCGTTAAGGGAGGAAAAGAGTCTTTTGTTATTGTGGATAGGGCATATCCTGCGGACGAGGGAACGGGAATAATACGAATTGATGGAATTTCTAGAAAGAATGCTAGAACCGGTATAGGGGAGTTTGTTGAAATTAATCCTGCAAATTTAAGGGAAGCAAAAAAAGTTGTTGTTGCTCCAGCTCAGCAAGGAATAATGGTTCAGGGAAATCCTGATGCAATCAAACAACAACTTTTGGGGAGGCCAGTTACGAAAGGAGATATTTTAGTCATGGGTGGAGGAAGAAGGAAGAAAGATATTTTTTCTGAAGATATGGAAGGATTTGGAGATTTATTTGGAGACATCTTCAGTCAGTTTGGAATGGGGGCTCCAGGCGTTGGGCAAATGAGATTTGCAATTGCTTCGATGACACCGGGTCAACCATGTATAATAACAGAAAATACAGAAGTCGTTTTGAATCCCAAAGCAGTTGAAATTCTGGAAGATATGGCTATTCCTCAGATTACTTATGAAGACATTGGTGGATTGACAGAGGAAGTTAAAAAAATTAGGGAGATGGTGGAGCTTCCCTTGAAACATCCAGAAATCTTTGACAAGTTAGGTATTGAACCTCCTAAAGGAGTTTTATTATACGGTCCTCCGGGAACTGGAAAAACTATGCTTGCTAAAGCGGTTGCAGGGGAGACTGAGGCGAATTTTATTTCGATAAGTGGTCCAGAAATCTTTGACAAGTTTTATGGGGAAAGTGAGAAGAGAGTTAAGAAAATATTTGAGGAAGCAGAAAAAAATGCTCCTTCTATAATTTTCTTTGATGAGATTGATGCTATTGCTCCTTCAAGAGAGGATAATATACACTCGGGGGAGGTTGAGAGGAGAGTTGTTTCACAACTTCTTACGATGATGGATGGTTTGAATAGTCGGGGAAAGGTTATTGTTATTGCTGCGACAAATCGCCCAGATTCCATTGATTCTGCCTTGAGAAGACCTGGGAGATTCGATAGAGAAATTGAAATTAATGTTCCTAATCGACAAGGGAGATTAGAAATTCTTAAAATACATACAAGAGGAATGCCATTGAAATCTGATGTTAATTTGGAATCTTTGGCGGAGAAGACTCCTGGTTTTGTTGGAGCAGATATAGGTGCTCTTGCTAAGGAAGCTGCAATGGCAGTTCTGAGAGAAATTCTTCCAAGGGTCAATATAAAAGAAGAAGGGGTTCCCCAAGAAATTCTTGAAAAGTTAGTTGTTTCAAAAAAAGATTTTGAGGAAGCGTTGAAATTTGTTAGACCTTCTGCAATGAGAGAGGTTCTCGCAGAAATTCCACCCATAAAATGGGAAGATGTTGGGGGAATTGATTCGGTTAAACAAGAGTTGAGAGAGATTGTTGAATGGCCCTTGAAATTTCCTGATTCTTTTAAGAGGATGGGGATTAGGCCTCCGAGAGGAATTTTATTATATGGTCCTCCGGGAACAGGAAAGACACTTTTAGCGAAAGCGGTTGCGAAAGAATCTGGTGCAAATTTTATTACTATTAAAGGTCCCGAGTTGCAAAAGGAAGGAATTGTTGGAAGAGAAACTGAAAGGTTAAGAAAGATGTTTAAAAGGGCAAGACAAGTTTCTCCATGTATTATTTTCTTTGATGAAATAGAAAGTATTGCAGGTAGAAGGGGGATGGGAAATGGAACTATTTCTGAATCGAATGAAAGTCTTTTGAATACTCTACTTACAGAGATGGATGGGATTGAAAGTTCGAAGAATATTGTTGTTATTGGTGCGACAAACCGTCCAGATATGTTGGATTCTGCTTTGATGAGGCCTGGGAGATTTGATAGGATTGTTTATGTTCCTGTTCCAGATAAAGGAGGGAGGGTTGAAATTTTAAGAATACATACTAAAGAAGTTCCTGTTAAAAATAAAGAGAAGGTCATCGATTGGCTTGCTGAGGAAACTGAGGGATATACAGGGGCAGATATGGAATCATTGGTTAGGGAAGCGGCGATGCTTGCCTTGAGAGAGAATAAGGAAGCCAAAGAGGTTTTAGAAATCCATTTAAAGAAAGCAATGGAGAAAGTTGCTCCGTCTGTTACAAAAGGGGATCAAGAAAGATATAAGGCTATTGAAAAGAAATATCTAAGGAGTGCAAAATCCGCTCTTCCTGAGCTTAGTTATGCTTAATGTAACTTTTAAGTAGCTACATACGAAAGCTTTATAAATCCCTTTTTTATCTTTATTTCATGGAAAAATCTGATGGACTAAAATCTTACAGGGTGAAGGTTTATGATTTGAATGACCCTCTAACCGTAGCTTATGATTTTCAGGAGTTGCTTAAATCCTCCGAATCTGAAGGAAATTTTGATTTTGGAATAGCTTCAGGCCCATACATTTTAGATGTGGCTAGGAATCGGTTGCACTTAGGTAGAGTTTCTCGTGATAATACTCCTGATATAGAGATTAATCACCCCGAAGTTTCTAGGAGACAAGGTATCTTAATTTATGATGATGGGAAGGTTTTTTATAAAGAAAATGAAAAAGCTGTTAATACTCCTCGACCAGATTTTAGAGGTTTAGATAGTCTTGAAAGAGCATCTCTTCTGAGGAATAAACATCCTGTAGAGTTAAGAAAAGGGGAAGGATTGGTCTTTGCAAATTCTCTAGAGTTGGCAGTGGAGGAAAGTTAGACTAAAATGGTTGTTCCTAAGATGCAGTTGTTCATGGAGGAAAGATTATCTTCTGATTATCCTGCTTCAATTGAGAGATATGTTTGGAATCTTTCTCCTGGAGAAAGATATACTATTGGGGCTTCAAATGGTTTTTCAAGCAATGATGTACCCCTTTTAGATGAGAATAAGAAAAAAATTAATCTCCCATTTATATTATATGGTTCTCAAGAAGAACAATTTGCCCTATATGTCCCAACTAAAACTGAGATGGATTATTATCCTTCTCGTTGTGTTCTATTTGAGAATCTTTTTCCTATTGATTTTTCTAGATTAGTTTTTGTTTCAGGCCAAAAAAAACCGAAGAATCTCTTTGATTTATTTAGTTCTAGCTCTCCTTTGATACAGGATTGGAGGAATCAAAGAAAACTCAGACAAGGATATCCTATTGAACTTCGTTCGGGAGATAAACTGGTTCATAATTTTCATGGGGGCTCTCTTGTTTTAGGTGTGACTGAAAAAGCTAATTAGTGGTTATTATCTTTTTTTGTTCGTGAAAGATTATAGTTTCTTCGAATTGACTCACAGGAGACTTGCTTTTTTCGATCAATACTGGAAAGTTATATATTATTCCCTGTTTTGTTAGAAGTTTAAGAGAAAAATTTGTTTTAAATCCTGCTTGGTCTAACCACCTCCTGCAGAAAGGTTTTGTTTGATATTCTTCTTCTATGAAATCCAATATCTTTCTTGATTCATTGTCACGAACATTTTTTTTATTTATTAGCATATAAATCTCAGAGGGTTTGCCTTCTATTACTTCTCCGACTCCCGTTGTTAAAAAAGGTTCTACAGCGATTGCTTTCTCTTCTAAGGGTGTTTTGTTTTTATTTGGTGTGTTGGGTATTGTTGGTTCAGTGTGTATTTGATATTTGTCTAGTGAGTGGCCTGTGAGGTTTCTGATTATATTGAATTTTTTGTTTTCTAATAGTTTAGCTATTTTATTTCCTATTTCGTGTACTTCTGAATCATAGTTTAAGGAGTCTAGAGTTTCTTTTAGGATTTCTTTGTTTAAGTTAATCATTTCACTAAATTCCTTCTTGGGAGTTAGATCTAGTGTAAATGCGGTGTCAGCGATATATCCGTTTTTTTCGATTCCTAAATCAATTTTTAGAATTCCCTCTGCTAATGTTTCGTCCTCTATCGAGGGTGTATAATGTGCAGCGATTTCATTTAGAGAGAGATTTATGGGGAATGCAGGTTTTGCATCGTATTCTTTTATTTTTTTATCTACCTCTTCGGCTATTTCTATTAGTTTCATCCGCGGTTTTACAAAATTTTCAAGATGTTGTTTTATTTGTTTTCCTATTCTTCCTGCTTCAATGTAGTTTTCAACTTCTTGTGGTTCCATTATTTTTTTAGCAATCTTTGGTTTATAAGTTGTTGTTTTTTAAAGAATGTTTTTGTTGGTATTTTATTTTTATTATTGTTCATATTTAATCTAAAGAGAGT
>CAZGZN010000023.1:3846-9207 GCA_964530285.1 Candidatus Woesearchaeota archaeon | reverse complement strand
CTTAAAATCTTATATTTCTTATAAAAAATATGGTAAAAAAGATATTAGAAACAGAAAGACTTATACTTCGCGGAGTAGGAGATAAGAGATCTGATCTGACAGATTTGGTAGAAGGATGTAATAATCTTGAAGTTAGCCAATGGCTTCTAGTCTTGCCTTATCCTTACAAGAGAAAAGATGCTCAAAGTTGGGCTGAGCATTGTCAGAAGAATTATCGTAAAAGAAAAAATGATAGTTATGAGTTTGCAATAGAATTAAAAGAAAAAAGAAAATTAATTGGAGGAATGGGCCTATCAAAAGTCAAATTAGATCAAGGAACTGCAACCCTTGGATATTGGCTGAATGCAAAATATCACCGGAAAGGATATGGATCTGAAGCTCTAAAGGCTATTTTAGATTTTGCTTTTCAAGAATTGAAATTGAGAAGAGTTGAAGCAAGCGTATATGTTGGGAATCCATCTTCTGGAAGGCTTCTAAAAAAGTTTGGAGCCAAACAAGAAGGTCTAAAAAGAAAAGCAAAGGTTTGTAAGGCTGATGGTAAGATCAAGGACGAAATCACTTATGGTCTTTTAAAAGAAGAGTATTTATCTTAAAAGAATCACTCAATACGAAATAATCTTTGGTATATATAAATCTTTAAATAACAATTTCTGGTAAAATCTTTTATGATACAATTAGAACTCCCAAACTGTTCAAGAATTTACGATTTACTCCTAGATGAGGTTTTAGAGGAAGAACTAGAAGAAGACTCAGAATTTTTTTCTCCCTCAATTGACATGGGCCCTCTTGAGTTATTGGATCCCCTAAGTCATTTAACTATGAGGTTTATGAGACAAGAAGACTATTATAGCTCTTATATTGAAATAAATT
This sequence comes from Candidatus Woesearchaeota archaeon, assembly GCA_964530285.1. Lineage (GTDB taxonomy): Archaea > Nanobdellota > Nanobdellia > Pacearchaeales > GW2011-AR1 > CAKZRD01. The sequence goes on along the minus strand of CAZGZN010000023.1, from coordinate 8,337 downwards.
CTAGAAATCAAAGATGTTTCCTCGGACATTCTTCTAGGCTAAAAGAAAAATTGGAAAACAGGGGCCACAGGTTCATTCCCTCCTCAGAGGATATGACTGGATATATTATGCCTTCTTTTAGGGATGTTCAAACACCCATTGCGACCATAACCTCTTCTAATAAAGGATTAGCCAGGATATGCGCTTATGGTTATGCAGGTGCAAGAACGTTCCTCTTAGATGGTCCGCAATCTTTCAGAAGAGAAACAGCCAGATTAAATGATTATGCTGAGGCAATGTTGGAAACCCTCTATAAAAAATCAATATTTGCACAAGTACTGGGTACAAAATTACCCACAATTAAATTAAAATATCCAAAAATTTAATTTCTAATTGCCCTATTAAATTTCATTATCGTTAGAACATAACCTATAAGTTTATAATCAAAATTCTTACCTAATCTTTCAATTAATTCTTGAGCAATTTTTTTCGCTTCTTCTCTATCTCTACATGCAGATTTCAGAATATCTATTTTTACCTTTCTACATGTCCTGAAAGTTATCTCAATCTGATTAATAAATTCCTCGGTTAGTCCCTTTTTTCCTATTTGAAATTTTCTTGTTTCTTGTAATTGTCTCATTTTTTCTCCTTACTTAAGAAATCAACTACTTCTTGTCTTTTTATCTTTATCTCTTTTGTGTTTCTTACCCCAAATGTACCAAGTTTCATAGATTTTAGCTTATAAACATCTTTACCTAAAAAATATTGCACAGTTACATCTTTTTGATTGTCTCTCCAATCTTGGCTGTATCTTGCACAAAAGATTGCAGTTTCCTTTATATCTCTTTTTGAGACCTCCTTGAAATCTGATTTGATATTACAGAAGGGACTACCAGGCAATTTTGTGTGAAATAGGAATTCATTCTCTTGGGACTGTTCAATCAATTTCTCATTTGTCTTTGCATCTTTCCCTCCAAAAACTTCTTTTCCACTGGATATTTGAATCTGTCTAAATTTCATATTCTCTCAGAGTTTTCTAAGTTTTTATACTTAGTTATTTCTTTATAAACCTAGATTTAATAGGTTATTTATGAAAAAGAATATTATCTTAGCTCCAATGCTAGAACCCAATGATATAGCTTTCAGAATTCTGTGTAAAAAAGCAGGAGCAGATCTAGTCTATACTGGAATGATTAATCCTCTTTCAAAAAAGAAACTCTATCTAGAAGACAAACCAATATTGCAACTTTTTTGCAATAACACTAAGGGAATAGGTTTATTCATAGAAAAAAACGATCCTTTTGTTTCTGGTTGGGATTTCAATTTGGGTTGTCCTTCTGTCATTGCTAAAAGAATAAAGATAGGAAGTTACATGCAAGAAAATTTGGTTTTAATAGAAAAGATTCTGAAAGAAATAAGAAAATTCACAAATAAATTTTTTTCTATTAAAATAAGAAAGTCAGAATTTGCTCTAGAAATATTAAGGATTGCAGAGAAATATTGTGATGCAATAATTATTCATCCTAGAACTAGGGAACAGGGATACTCCGGAAAAGCAGATTTAAGATTTGCCTTAAACATTAAAGAGAAAAGTAAAATTCCTGTAATATACTCTGGAGATATAAACGAAGAAAGTTTTAAGGACTTAATCAATAAATTTGATGGCTTAATGATTGGAAGAGCGGCAATTGGAAATCCCAGTATCTTTTCAAGTCTCTCTAACTCAAAGACCCATCTTTCTTTCAAGAACTATCTTGCATTAGCCAAGAAGAATAAAATTTCATTCAAACAAATAAAATTTCAAGCAATGAACTTTACGAAGGGTTCTAAGGAGGCTACCAAATTAAGAAAAAAACTAATGGGTGTTAGGAGTATTGAGGAGTTAGAAAAGCTTTATAATCTTGAATAATCTTTAATAGCCATATGTTTAAACTAAATTTTCTTAAAAGAGGGAAGCCAGTAGAAACAGAGGGGGTAAAATTCTCTTATTCTCAAAAAGAGGTTTTGAGAGACATCTCTATAAACTTAAAAGAAAAAGAAATTGTTGCAATAATAGGAAAGTCTGGAAGTGGCAAATCTACTTTTTTAAAGATTCTTTCTGGGATTATCACCCTTGGCTATTCTGGAAAAATAAGAATATTTGGAAAACCAAAATTCTTTCAAAAGAGTAAGGTCGGATTTGTACCTCAAGAAATTTCTGTTATCCCAGATTTATCTATTGAAGATAATATAAGGGTTTCTGGTCTAAACTTTGGAGTTTCGGAGAAGGTTGCACTTAAAAAATCTGAAGAATTAATGAAACTACTAAAATTAGAAGAACCTTTAACAAAAAAACCATCAGAGCTATCTGGAGGTCAAAGGGTCCGTTTGAACATAATTATTTCATTGTTACACGACCCTTCAATTCTTATTCTAGACGAGCCCTTTGTGGGTCTTGATTTTGAGAATAGAAGGTTAGTTTGGCACTTTCTGGAATCAATGAGAAACAAGGGAAAATCAGTTATTCTAACGTCTCATTTATTGAGCGAGACACAAGAACACACAGATAGAATAATAATCTTAAAAAACGGGAGGGTATTTTTTAGGGGAAACTTAGAGAGTTTAAAGAAAAGATTAAGAATTCAATTTATTTTAGAACTTAGAATTTCAAGAATTTCCAAGGAAAATTTTGATAAATTAAAAAAAGATTGTTATATCAAAGAAATAAAAATCATGGATGCTTATGATAGATATCTTATGTTTGGCCTAGATTCAGAAAGGACAAGAGGGACCGTTTATAACATACTCAATAAAATAGGAATTAAATTCGAGGAGAAAAGCTTTAGAGAACCAAACTTAGATGAAGTCTTTCTAAATACAGGATGAGATTATTAAATCAGTCCTATGGGTATATAAAGAAAGATTTTTTGTTGTTTTACAAGAGAAAGAAGTATCTTTATTTATTCTTGGGAATCCCTCTAGTTTTGGCTTTGTTCTTTATTTTTGCACTTAATCCTTCAGATTATCAAATTAAATTAGGCGTTTGTGATTTAGATAACACCGAGCTCTCAAAAGAGGCATTATCTAGTCTCCCGAGTTTTGATTCAACAATACTAAAAAGTACAAATTGTTCTGAAGAACTGAAAAAGGAGATTATATCTAGAAAATATGATTTAGGAATATTAATTCCTCCTGGTTTTGAAGAAGAAATAAAAAATCTCAAACAAACCCATATGAAGGTTTATTACGATAACAGTGATGTAGCTTTTTCTAGTCTCATTTCTTGGAAAGTTGATGCAGCGTTGGATGGCTTCAAAAGACAAGTTGTAGATTCTTTAAACAAAGAATTAAGTTCTAAAGTTGGAGCAGTGAGAAACAACATGGATATTGTTTTAGAATTCGCATCTTTTTCTTCTTCTCTTGAAAAACGGGCAAAAGGAATGGACAAGGACCTAGAGAATATTGAAGAGATGGACACAGAGTTTATAGTGAATCCTGTTTGGACTGAAAAACAACCCCTTTATGAGTCTAAACTAGACAAAAGTTCTGGGATGGTTTATGTTTTTCCAATAATTTCTCTTTTTACTATCTTAATGCTTGCATCCCTTTCTATAATCTATGACAAAAAAACAGGGTTCCTTACACGTGTAAAATCGAGTTCTTCAGGTCTCTCTTATTTGTTCTCCAAGCTGGTTTTTTTTATACTATTGGTTTTATTACAATTTATAATTGTCCTAGTAATGTTTTTTTTCAATGGAGCAAGATACAATCTTATCTTTCCGGAGATTCTATTACTTGTTCTTTCAATTGCATTAGTTAACTGTCTAGTTGGTTTCTTGATAGGGTTTTTCTCTGAGAATGAAGGAATTGCAGTTCTTTTTTCTTTAATTATTGCATTTCCACTAATGTTAATTTCTGGAATTTTCTTTCCAATACAAACGCTTCCTAAAATCTTACAATACTTTTCTCTTGTGACACCACTAAACTACCAGATTTCTTCTTCCAAGGCAGTACTCCTCTTTGGCCAGAGTTTCAATAATTGGTGGGTCTATATTTCAATATTTCTTTTTGGTGTGTGTTATTGGTTATTAAAAAAAGAGAGGTGACCCTCTAAAAAAATAAAAAAGGCCATAAGGCCAAATAAAAAAATAGTCTGAACAAAATATAATTATTCTGTTTTTTCAGCTTCAGCATTTTCAGCAGATTCCTCTGCAGCTGGAGTTTCTGCGGTTTCTGTAGTTTCTGTTGGAGCTTCAGTGCTTTCAACAGCAGTTTCTACATTTTCTGCAGTTTCTTGTGTTTGTGTTTCTTCTTCCATAAAATTCCGTCGGAAACATCTTTTAAAAGTGGTTGGGTTCTGGACATCTTGTTTTCTGTATCTGAAGCTCTACCTCCTAGAGCGAGGGGTGAGAATCATAAAATGGGGAGAGGAGGATTCGAAGCTTTCATACTTGCAAAAGTTGAAAGGACAGAAAATTTCTTGTTTTCTGTATCTGAAGCTCTACCTCCTAGAGCGAGGGGTGAGAATCATAA
>CAZGZN010000023.1:0-3746 GCA_964530285.1 Candidatus Woesearchaeota archaeon | reverse complement strand
TCTTGTTTTCTGTATCTGAAGCTCTACCTCCTAGAGCGAGGGGTGAGAATCATAAAATGGGGAGAGGAGGATTCGAACCCCCGTAAGCTTACGCTACTAGAGCCTTAATCTAGCCCGTTTGACCGCTCCGGCATCTCCCCATAAAAATTCTAATAAAATTACTATTATAAAACTATTGGAGCGTGAAAACGGACGTTTGACTGAACAAGTTGCTCTTACAATAATTCATTGTATCCTCCGATTTAGCAAGAGTGAATTGTGAACAGCGTATGAATCTTTCCATAAGACATCTAATAAGGTTATTATGAGATTATTGGTGAGAAAGTTATTTAAAACAAATATCTCTTTTAAAGATATGAAACTAAAAAAAGAGATTAGGAATTTAGCAGACAATAAAAAATCAAGAATTCTAAGAAGCTTCTTTAAAACAAAGAAGGGAGAGTATGGGGAAGGAGACAAATTCTTAGGGGTAGCAGTGCCATCCCTAAGAAAGATTGTAAATCGTAATTGGAAAGAAACCTCTTTTAAAGAAATAAAAGATTTAATGGACTCAAGATTCCATGAAGAGAGATTGCTTGGAATTCTCATTATTGTCAAAAAATATGAAAATTCAAATCAATTAGAAAGACGAAGAATCCTCAAATTCTATCTAAAGAACTTAGAAAGGGTAAACAACTGGGATCTCGTGGATTTATCCTCTCCAAACCTACTAGGTGAATTTCTTTTAAAAGAAGATAGGAAGATTCTTCATACTCTTGCAAAATCAGACAATCTCTGGAAAAGAAGAGTAGCAATTGTTTCCACATTCTCCCTTATAAGGGCTAATCAATTTGAGGACGCCTTAAAGATTTCAAAGATCCTTCTTTCTGACAAACACGATTTAATTCACAAAGCTGTTGGATGGATGTTGAGAGAGATTGGTAAAAGAGATCTAGAGATTTTAAGATTATTCTTGGATAAAAATCTTCCTAAGATCCATAATACTTCTCTAAGATATTCAATTGAAAAGATGTCTCTCGAAGAAAGAAAGAAATATCTAATTTTAAAGAAGAATGCAAGAAGTTTGGCAAATCTAAATAAACAATAGTTTTATAAATCTTCCAATCCTAAAAAAATAGAGGGTTTATGGTAAAAGAAGAGCGTGAAAAAAAGAAGAAAAGAATGACGAAATCTGAAAAAGAGGATCTTCTGATAGAGAATTTTGTTGGTTTACAAAAAGCGATGACATATCTCTCCCTTAAATTTGAAACACTCTCTGATAACTTATCTAGGTTTTTGGAAGTATTGGAACTCTCTGCAAAGAATTATTTAACCAAAGAATCTCCCCAGGATGCCAGTAGTTCTGAATTAGCCAAGCAGGTTAATTATCTCATTGAACAGAATAAGGCCTTAGCTGAGGGACTCCTTTTGATAGATGACACAATAAGAAAGAAAAGTATAAGGGAAGAGTTAGATGAATCTACAAGAGGACCTTCCTCTCATCAAAAGACTCAATCAAAACCTCTTCCAAAAACAATATGACTCTAGCTCACAAGTCTTCCATAGTGAATGACCTTGTGTTTAACCTTATAAGGACAATTCATTTTGAGAGATTTAAATTTTCTCAAAGAGAGGTATTAGATTCAAAGGTAGTTCCTAAGATTTCTGAGACGATTCTAATAAAAAGAGGGTTCAGGGCAAGTTCACAAGAAGCACCTCTCAGAAGATATTTCTCCCCCCCTATCCAGAAACCTATCAACCACAAACTACAAGTTAAAAGAAAAATTTTTGAGCAGAAACCTATTCTTGAAGATCAAAGACCAAATGGTTTTCAAGAGAGTATTTTTAAAAAAGAAGCTTCTCCTGAAATAAGAAATAACTCTAACACTTCTAATAAACTAGTTCCTACTAATCCTCTCCCTCCAAAAACAAATGCCCTTCCTCTTCCGCCCCCTACAATTCCCATAAATCTTTTAATGAACCCTCCCAATTATGGCAAGCTGAATGGGATTATTCGGGATCCCCTAGTGGAGTTTATTGAATGTCTAGGGCCAGACAAACCACTTTTAGTAATTGCAAGAGGAGTAAAACAACAAACAAGAATTAGTCTTTCCAAGGAAGAAATAAGGATGTTTTTCGAAAGCATCTCTGCCAAAACTAATATACCTCTTGTAAATGGAGTTTTTAGGGTATCTTGGGATAATCTTATCATAAATGCAGTAGTTTCAGACAATCTTGAACCAAAATTCGTTCTGAAAAAAATAAGATAAATTTTTATAGTCTTAAAATATTTACTCTGATGGAAAAAGAAATTAGTGAAGAAAAAATAAATAAATACATTTCATTGACCACTAAGGCCTTAGAGATTGTTAGGAAAAATATTTTTTCAGGAAAGGAAAGAGAAGCCAAGGAGATAATAGAAATGTCTGAGAATTATATCGTGGATGCAAAACATTTCTTTAAAGAAGGAAATTGGGTAAATTGTTTTGGGGCCTTAAATTATGCTCATGGTTGGATTGACGCAGGTGTAAGGCTTGAGATATTTGATGTAGACGACAATAACCTCTTTACGATTAAATAACTATTCTTCTAGTTCCAATTCATTCCCTATTATCTCGGATTTTTCTGCTTTCAGCAATTCATCTTTTTGTTTTCTTCTTTTCAAATTAATTAAATCTCTCAATGTCCATTTTTTCAATTTTTCTTTATCAGATAAATCTAATTCTTTATCTTCATTTATATCTATTGGGTTTCTTCTCATATTCTCTTTAGTCTCCTCAATAACTCTTTTTTCTTCTTCAGGATTCGAAGGTCTTTTATCCAATATCTCTGAATTTTTCTTAATACTTTTTTTAATCCTGACCCCTAAGAAGGATTCTAGTTTATCCAAATAGTTCTGAAATTCCTTTGCGATTTTCCCAGATTCTAAATCCATGATTACCTGAAGAGGAATTATCAATTCTTCAGCTAATTGAACTTGAGAAAGTTTTTTCCTTCTTCTTGCAGTTTTCAATACCCAATCATAATTCTCTATCAGGTCTTGATGGTCTTCTCTTTTAATAGGAAATCTTAACTTAGCTAAATTCTTGTGTGCGATAAATTGCTCTTTTGGGATTGGTTTTTTTGGGTTTGACAGCCTTTCCATTCTTTCTCTAACAGAAAGACCTTCTTTCTTCTCTTCTTCAAAAATAGGTTTTTGAATTAGGGGGATATTCTCCGCATGAGCACAACTCATACAAACAGATTCAATCTTCTCTTCAAATATGCCCTCAAACAACTCTATCTCTTCATCACTCTTGCCACAAATCTTACATTCCATAAAAACTAATAAAAAAACTATTTTTTAAGGATTGTTGTAGTGAAGTTTAATCTTTGAAAACCCAGTAAGCAGACCCTATGAAGGTTATTGGGATCGCTATGACTATCCCTGCGGCTACTGAAATATTTGCAAAAAGAATGCTTCCCCCAAGAATTTTATTTATAAGGAGACTAGAACTATAATTTATCACAATCCCTAAAGAGTACACAAAGACATATCGAGGTATTTGTTTTCTCTTCTTACCCGAAGATGCAGAAAAGGTATATTTTCGATTTATTATGAAATTAAATGTTAGAGCTATCAAAAGAGCAATGAATTTTGATACATGAAAACTAAAAAGTATATAAACAACATTAAACATAATTAGTTCAATAGCTGCACCCGTCCCTCCAACTAAACAGAAAGCGATGAATTTTTTTAAGTTCAACATAATCTATTCAAAAAATTT
>CAZGZN010000022.1:0-9429 GCA_964530285.1 Candidatus Woesearchaeota archaeon | reverse complement strand
ATTTATATACAACCCAGAAATATTATACCCGCTTCCATTAAAATTCCCGGAAAAGGGGCGGTTTGTTGGGCCCCCCACCGGCTCGAATCCAGCTCCGCCATTCCAACCCCTCGTCTCCGAACAATCAATATTCCCCGTCAAATAATAATTCTTGGATAAATTATTTATCATGTTTTGTAACTCATCACAATTATGAATTGGTACAGCCTCTGGAGGCTCAGGAATCTTCCTACAAACACCTTCATAACATTCACCACCAGGACCACAATCAGAATCATTGACACAAGAAGGTATTGCAGGATTAGAAATACCTGAAACATTTATCACTTGCAACATCCAATGACCACAGTCATCTTCAGAATTACAACCACACTTCCAAGTACCCCCATATTTTTTACATGAATAAGCAACTACATAATTCAGACCATCTCTAAGAAAGTTTGAACTATCCAAATCAAAAGAAGTACTAGCAGATTCACTAATCCACGGGGAAATTCCTATAAATGTTCCATTCAAATAAAAAACTTCCCACTGACTTCTTCCAAAATCATAAATATAACCCCTCCTGTATACAACCCCTCCTTCATGAGATATATTAACTTTCAAGTTAAAATTCCCTTCAGTTATATATTCTGGAGAGACATTAAATAAAGAAGCATTATTATTAAAAACATCAAGAGGAACAGCATAATTCGCATCCCCATAATTTACTTCTTTTAAAATAAAATTGCCAGTAAAGGGGTAAACAAAAAAATAACCAATAACAACAAAAATTGAGAAGAGACCCACAAAAGATAGAACAAAAACCAAATTAATCTTTCCCATATCCTTTTCCTTGTTTTTTATTGTTTAAATACCTTATCATAAAAAATAAAACAACAGCAATTAAGATTACAATAACAAAAATTAGAAGAATAATCCTCCAAGAATTGATCCTCTGAGAAGTTTCCAACTTCTCTGAAGAAGAATTTAAAGAAGAATCAGATAGATTAATCTGACCTGAATCTGAAGAAGTTCCCCCAAAATCCATTTGAGGAGATTCAGGAGGAACAGGAAAATCAAAAGCAATAACACTCGCACATAGAAAAAAAACAACAAAAAGAGCTAAAGATAATCTCATATCCCTGTTAAATCTGCTGGGACATCAGGATAAGAATCATCACAGCAGAACCCTCCACACTCATTAACTTTTTCCTGTAATACATCACTTGTAACAAAAACCTCTTCTATAATAAAGCCACTTCTCGCAATTCTCTCATCCCCATCTGAATCTCTGATGATCGGAATGAGTTCTATACTTTCAGGAACACTATCAGCAAATTTAGGAGATTGGAAAGCATAAACCACCGTTTGAGAACTAACAGGAACATAACTTCTTCTACAAGAATAAGACTCACCTTCCACCAAGAAAACAAAATTCAAACCAGAAAGATTTGTTGTATCCTCGCCACGACCGACCCTAACATAAATTGTTTCGAAAGTTCTCTGCTGATTTAAATTAGAAGAACCAAGGCTATTATTATTATAGAATACTTCAATTTTATTAAATTTTAGATCCAGGCTATCTAAATCGATAAACCCTGCAAAGACAAGTTCATAAACAAAGAATCCCACAAGAAAAACAATTGCAATAGCCAAAAGAATCATCATCACATTTGAAACTACGTCACTCATCCCCCTATTATTAAATATTAATTTCTTCATTTTTTTCTAACAAATCTATAGAAATCAATCTTTTTAAATATTTAGATAAATTTATAACTTCTAAAGAAAGATAGATTCTATGAGAAAAATAAAAAAAAGAGGCGACCTTCTTTTTCCACCCCTAATCTTTCTAGTCCTAAATATAGCTTTTTTTGTAATCTTAATGGCATTTGTTCAAAAGGCATCAACAGGTGCAGTAGTCTATGAGGAAGCTTACGCCAAGAAAATAGGTCTCTTGTTGAATAACGTAGAATCCGGAATGAAATTTATAATAGATGTAACCGAGCTTGAAAAAATAGCACGTAAAAATGATTTGAAAGAAGACGATTTAGAAAAAATAATAAAAGAAATGGTTCAAATAGATACTCAAAATGGAACTATTACTGTTAAAACAAGAAATGAAGGAGGGTTTGTTTATCCTTTCTTCTCCAAGGTAGAATTAGAATCTCAAATAGTGGAAGACAGCACTGGAAATAAATTAATAATAAATATCAAATGAGAACACTAAATAAAAAAGCAGGAGAAAAGATATTTTCACTCTGGTGGTTTGTTTCAATCTCCCTAGTCGGAGCAGTAATTATCTTAATGACAATGAATTATTTTGATGCACCAACAGATGTAAGAGACATAGAAATTTCAATGCTCCAAGAAAAAATAAGGGATTGTCTAATAAAAGAAGGTTATCTTAACAAAGAGATAAATCCAGAAGTTGATATTTTAGAAATTTGTTTTCTCAATCCAAATAGCATAACGGAAAAAAAAACATACCTAATTAATATTACAATTTACAATTCAGAAAAGAAAAGTTACACAAGTTGGGAATACGGAAGGAAAAGTTACAAAGAAGACTGTGAAATCTCTGGAAACTTTTTAGCACCACATTATCCTGTTTGTATCAAATCCAAAGAAACAGCAATTTATTTTAATGAAACAGAAAACAAAAAAGAAATGTGGGTAATAGAATTGTTAATCGCAACAAACAATCAAGGTTATAAGAAATCATTTATACCCTCCGGAGAAAATAAACAATGAAAACTAAAAAATCTCAATCAGGTTCTGCAATTTCTTGGTTTGTTGCTACAATTTTAGTCTTTTTTATATTGATTTTATTTGTCAGTTTTTCAACAATGAAAGATTTCTCAAAAAGATTAAACAATGAAAAACCAGAAATAAGAACTATTCAAACAGACATATTTGATAAGTTAGAACAACAAAGAGAACTCCAAGTTTTTTATTGGACAGAAACAAACAACAAAACCAACCGAGAGATATTATTAAGATATGCATTTAATAATCAAATATCAAATCAACAATCCTTTTTTGAGAGTTATACACAACATATTATAGAAAGACATAATCTCTCTGGATGTTATTTTATATCTACATATAAAAATAAAGGAAATCTAATTGAAACATCAAATAAGATAGAATATGGAACAATAGAAAAATCAGACTCAATTTATTCAAATGATTGGAAACAAAAATATGCCAACCTTCAATTAGGGATAATACAAAACTGTTCGGAGAGAGAAAATGATTAAAAAACAAATAAACAAAAGAGGAGATATTGCTGTAGTAGTGTTTGTTTCATTAGTTTTAGTATTGTGTGTGTTTACACTTGTCAGATTTACATCAACTAAAACTAAGATCATTCAGAACCTAAATGGACTTCAAGCAGCAGAAGAAATGATTCTAGAAGAAAAAGATCTAACATTAATATTAAAAGAAATTTCTAGAGGATGTTTAATTAGTGTATATAATTATTATTTTCAAGAGATGTACTACTCTCCTCCATCAGAAAGAGAAGATTATTCTCTTGTCCGCGATAGAGACCCTAGATTCAACGAGAATTTAAATAAGGAATTAGACTTTTGTATAAAATACAAATCTGAAGGAATATTAAAGAATGAATATTTTTTATTCACATTCTTCAAAAAAGAATTTCAAACACATAAAGAATTTGAAAGATTCCTTCAAAAGATCAATAAACAAGGAATAAAAACAGAAATCTCTCCCAAGGAAATAAGGATTATACTTCCTAATTTTAATATCTCTTACTCTTCGTTCGAAATAAATAAAGAAGTTCCAGCAGTAAATGGAATAAAAAATACAGATATAGTGACTACACTAAATTTCAAACAGGAGGGCCTTATTTCTCCAGAAGAGCTATTCGAGATAGCAGATTTTTGTAAATCAAATAAATATTGTTATGAGGAAAGATTAGAAAAACTATTCAAGATTGAAGTTTTTGAAGTAGAAGAAAAAGAAAATCTTTTTAGAGTAAATCTAAAAACAGTTCACGAATATCTCATTGAAGAAGACTTTTCATACATAGAATTTGATTTATACACTGAAAAACAAACTGAGGAGATTAAATTAGAAACCACACCTAGCCAACCATTAAATCCTAATAGGCCCGAGTTAGCAGAACCATTAATATAATCAAAAGAACTCCCCAAGTCCTTTTTGCTTTTTCTTTTCGTGCAGATTTCTTAGCCTCTCTAAACCATTATTTACTCTTTCCTCAGAAAAATCCCTAGAAAGAAGGATTTCCTTCACATTTTCAAAATCGATTTTGCCAACAGATTCATCCATCTTGTTAATTCCCCTATACTCCCTAAATTCTTGGAAGATTTTCTGCCAATCGAAATCGAAGCTATATTTTTCAGAATTCTTCAAAAATTCAAAGATTTTAACGGGATATTTGTATTTTTGCACAATCTCTAAAGCTCTTCTTTGACCAATTCCCCTGACCCCTCCAGGATTAAAATCTGTTCCAACCAGAATGCCCAAACAAATCAGTTGATCTCTATCAATCTGCAAAGAGTCTAAAACTTTTTGAAGTTCTACCAATTCAATTTTTGTGTCTATCATAATCCCAGAAGGAGCCCTCTTTTTTCTGGAGAGAGTTAGGTTCCTTATTAATCTTGGAGCACCATAGAGGAGCGAATCGTAATCTTGTGAAGCCGAGGCCCAAACAGTTCCTTTCCTAGCCAAAAAAGCCGCTTCTGCCTCTCCCTCGTTCAAGGAGTCCACAACTAATATCCCCATTGCTCGAAGCAGCTCCTTACTCTCCCGAATAATCTCAGAATCAATTTTAACAGTCTGTTGAGAATACTTTCTCATATCTGAGAGATTTCCTTCGTTTCTTGCTTGTTCATATTTTTCATGAGCGATATCCTTCCTTTCTTTTCTCTTCTGAATCTCCTTTATTTTCATTTCAGAAGGTATTCCATCGAAAACATAGATCAAGTTAATTCCTTCCTCGAGAAGCGCAAGATTTCTGTAAAAAATCCCAGATAGATGAGAACTTATTTTTCCCCTTGAGTCCATAAGAGGAGTTCCATCCTGTTGACGAATTGTTGTTAAAAACTGGTAAAGACTATTCATTGCGTCTATAGCAATAACCTTGCTCCCTAAATCTTCTAATTCTATTTCCTCTCTTTGTACAATCTCAGATATTTGAATTCCCATGAAAACATAAGGCTAAACAACTTAATAAGTTTATCTCAAAGCATTTATAAAGATTTGAAGATTTAGAAGCCTATGAAAGCATTCATAACACAAAGAGAATACATAGAACTTAATGAAAAACCAATCGTTCTTTTATATGGAAGACTCGAAAATCAAGAAAGTTTTGTTTCTATGAACGAATTCCATCCTTTTTTTTATATAAAAGAAAAAGAGGTTTCAATACTAAAAAAAATAAACAAAGAGCAAGAAATAAAAATTTTAAAAACAGACCTCTCCTCATTCAAACAAGAAAAAGTTGTTAAATTAGAATTCAAAAACCAAAAGCATCTCAATGAAATCTCTCACGAACTAAGAGATTTTAATATAGAAACATTTGAAGAAGATTTAAAACCCGCAACAAGATTTGCGATTGAAAAAGAAATCTTAGATGTTATAGAGCTTAAAGGAGAATACCAGAATAATGAAAGAGTTACAAGATTATATGAAAATCCTGAAATTTCTGCTGGAAAGGAAAACATAAAGCTTAAAACAATTTCTTTAGACATAGAATCTGGAAAAGAAAATCAAGAGCTATACTGTATTGGTTTGTACTCAGAAGAAATCCAAGAAGTTTTTATGAATACAAGGGAAAAAATACCGGGAGTTATCTCCTGCAATAGTGAAAGAGAATGCTTAGAAAAATTCAAGGAAAGAATTATTGAAATAGATCCAGATATAATTACAGGGTGGAATGTAATTGATTTTGATTTTGTATTTTTAAAAAAGAAATTTGAAGAACATAACATCCCCTTTGACATTGGAAGAAACAACAAGCCGCTAAGGTTAAGAATTGAAAAGAAGTTTCTAAAAAAGTCTTCTATAGATATTCCAGGGAGAGTTGTTTTAGATGGACTTGGACTAATAAGAGATCCTTTTATAAAAGAAGCCCCCTCCATAAAAAATCTTCGTTTTGATTCTTATTCTCTTGAAGATATCTCCCAACAGATTATTGGAAAGACAAAACTAATCACCGGAAAAGATAGACACAAGGAAATAGACAAGCTTTTTAATGGAACAAAAACTCAAAAAAAGAAATTAGCAGAATATAACTTGCAAGATTGTAAACTAGTCTATGAAATCTTAGAAAAGACAAAAATTATAGAACTTGCAATGGAACGTTCAAGTCTAACTGGAATGTCAATAGATAGGATAACTGCTTCAATTGCAAGTTTTGATTCTTTGTATATAAGGGAAGCAAAAAAAAGAGGGTTTGTTTCTCCTTCTGCGGTTTTTAAAAGTAAATCAGAGAAGATAATGGGAGGATTTGTAACTCAACCGATTCCAGGAGTTTATGAAAATGTTCTAGTATTGGATTTCAAGTCACTATACCCCTCAATAATCAGAACTTTTAACATAGACCCTGCCTCTTTTTTAGAAAAAAAGGAAAAGAATTGTATAGTTTCTCCAAATCAAGCATTTTTTAAAAATCAAGAGGGGATTCTTCCAAAAATTATTCAAAGATTGTATGAAGCAAGAGAAAAAGCAAAAAAAGAAAAAAGAGAACTCTCAAGTTATGCAATAAAAGTAATCATGAGCTCTTTTTTTGGAATTCTTGCCTCCCAAAATTCCAGATACTTTAACATGCAAATAGGAAACGCAATTACTACATTCGGTCAGGAGATAATAAAACTAACAAGGAGAAAAGTAGAAGAAAAAGGCTTCAAGGTGATTTATGGAGATACGGATTCAATTTTTATTGAAACAGATAAAACACAAATTGAAGCAGAACAACTTGCAGAGACAATTCCTGAGGAGATAAATAGTTTTTATGAGAAATACATACAAAAAGAATACAAACGAAGGTCATTCCTAACACTTGAATTCGATAAACTGTATCTAAAGCTAATTATCCCGAGAATTCGACAAGGAAAAAACGAAGAAGAAAATGAAAAAGGAGCTAAAAAAAGATATGCTGGATTAATTGAACAAAACAAAAAAGAAGTCTTAGATATGGTAGGACTTGAAGCTGTTAGGGGAGATTGGACTGAGGCGGCACAAGAATTTCAAAAAAAACTAGTATTGAGAGTTTTTCAAAAAGAGGACCCAATAAAATTTATCAAGGATTTTTTAAAGAAAATGAAAAACCGTGAACTAGATAAAAAATTAATCTATAGAAAATCCATAAGAAAGAACCTAGAAGAATACACAAAAACAACACCTCCCCATGTTAAAGCAGCGAGAAAACTAAAAGAACTGGAAGGCACAAGAATAGAGTATTATATGACAACCAAAGGTCCCGAGCCAATTCAAGAACTAAAAAATAAAATAGATTATGAACATTATATTGAGAAACAAATAAAGCCTCTTGCAAGAACAATTCTTGAAACAGTCGGAATAGATTTCGAAACAGCATTTTCAGATTTCAAACAAAAAACACTCTTCTAGATTAAAAAGACTTTAATAGTGTAAAAAACAACGAAAAAGATGGAAAAACAGTATAAATATAATCCCAAAGAAGAATTTGAGAAAAGAATAGAAAAGATTCTAACAGAAGAAAAAGACAGAAAAGAATTTTGGAGAATTTGTCACACTCATGCAATCGATTCAATTAGATGTAATACTCTTAAAATTTCTCCAGAAAAACTGAAAACAAGATTAGAAAAATACGGTTGGAAGTTAGAACTTCTCTCGAAAGAATATCCAGAAATAATGATTATAAAAGAAGAATCTAATTTGAAACCTGGAGAATTGGGAAAAACAATAGAACATATTTTAGGATACTATTACGTCCAAGACACAAGTTCAATGATGTCTGTTATTGCATTAAACCCCCAAGAAGAAGAATTTATATTAGATTTATGTGCATCTCCGGGAAGTAAAACAACCCAGGCTGCATCGAATATGAAAAATAAGGGCACAATAATCGCAAATGAAGTTTCTTTAGGAAGAGTTTCTATACTGAATTCAAATTTAGAGAGGTGTGGAGTTTCCAATACGATAGTAACAAGAAAAGACGGAGTTCAATTTTGCCTCAAGGCAGGGAAAGAAAAGATAAAATTCGATAAAATCCTAGTGGATGCACCCTGTTCAGGAGAAGGAACTCTAAGAAAAAGCCCAAACACAATGAACATTTGGAATCTGAAAGTAATAGAAGGTATGGCTAAAATTCAAAAAAAACTTGCATTTGAAGCACTAAAACTTTTAACGGTAGGAGGAGAGATGGTTTATTCAACTTGTACACTTTCTCCAGAAGAAGACGAAGAAGTTGTTCAGTTCTTAAAAGAAAATTTCAACATAGAGATAGAGAAAATAAACCTTCCCATGAAGACTCGTCCAGGAATTTTAGAATGGAAGGATAAAAGATTTCACAAAGAAATTGAGAATTGTTGTAGAATCTATCCCCATGACAATGATTCAGATGGTTTCTTTTTAGCTAAAATGAGGAAGTTATCAGAATGAAAATCCAAATATTAGACAAAACAAAAAAGAGAAAAGTCCTTGAAGGTTTAAATTATCTTGGAGGATTGAAAATGAATGAAATGTTTATAAGAACGGGAGATAGAATAAGAATTTTTAGCGGAAATCTGACAAACGAACAGCTTATGAAATTCTGGTCTTTGTTCCCAATAGAAGGAGTAGGACTTTATTTTGCCAAGGATTTCATAGATAAAAGAGGAAATCAAGAAACGAGAATCTCTTTAGACGGACTACACCTAATAAAAAATCAAGCCACCTCTGGAACAATCGAACTAGATGAAGAACAACTTGAAAAATGGCTTAAAGGAGACAACATAGAACTAACTGAGAAACAAAAAGAAAAATATTCCGAACTCGCCGGCTTTGTCGCACTAAAATATAATGAAGATTTCGTGGGAACAGCAAAACTTACAGAACAAAAAGCATTACTTAATTTTTTACCAAAAGAAAGAAGAATCCGAAATTAAAATCAAAACTTTCTTTGTCTTCAATTTCGCAAGAGTTGGAGAGACAAAAAATTTCCAGTTTTTTGTATTAAAAAAAGAAAACTCAACCATACACAACCAATTCAATTCCATCAACCTTTGACCTTACCCAATAACTCTCCCAGCTGTTCAAGAATTCATTTGCTCCAACTAAAGTATAATTTGTCTCTGTCGGATTATGTTTATAAATTATTTCACTAATATTTGAAGAATAAAACCATTCATCAGATTTATTTGAAAGCAAGAATATCTCTCCAGAACTAGTATTCTTAACTCTTAAATTCTGCAATCTAAATTCTATATCTTCATT
>CAZGZN010000021.1:0-10489 GCA_964530285.1 Candidatus Woesearchaeota archaeon | reverse complement strand
TAATTATTACTAATACTTTCTCCTGTCTCAAAATCATATTCTGTTCCTTGTTTGGGCAGTAAAATCAACATTGAAATCTTTTCCCCCTTGTAAGGCAATTCCAATATCTGTAATTTTTCTAAGTCAGCATAATTAAATACTGCTTTGTCTGGACTCAT
This sequence comes from Candidatus Woesearchaeota archaeon, assembly GCA_964530285.1. GTDB lineage: Archaea > Nanobdellota > Nanobdellia > Pacearchaeales > GW2011-AR1 > CAKZRD01. The sequence continues at coordinate 10,331 of CAZGZN010000021.1, read as the reverse complement.
AAACATTATAGGAACCTTAATACTTTCTTCAGAAGAAAGTTTGAAATCCAAATCTCTTGTATCACCTTTATCGAATTCCCATTCCCAAGTTCCTTTAAAATAAATTGCATTTGTTAAAACCATTCTAGTCATAGGATCAAGAACTCCTTGAGGAATCAATTCCTTAATTTTACTATTGGTCTGTTCTTCTATAAAGGAGTTAATAGTTTGTCTAGAATTTTCAGTTTCATGCACAAAATCCAAATTCGCTGCCTTCCCACCATAATATCTTTCAACAGAGTTTAAATAATCATCAAGAAACTTATAATCCTCTTGTAACCAAAGAGCATTTCCAGTTTTTAATTCATAAAACTGGCTTCCTGAATTAAGATTATTATAAATTGCAGCAAAATTGAGCCTCAGAATATTTAGTTCTGGAAAATGAAAAACAGATTTTATTCCTTCAGTAGTCTCACCTCTTGCCCCTTCATAGGTCATTGCTAAAGCGGACGAAATACTATAAGGGGAATAAAAAAGATTTCCTTTTTCTGATTCGCTTAATTCAGAATAAAGCTCGAAGGCAAATTGATTATTCGCATTTACAACTTCTTGAATCCCTTCTTTGGTGAAACCAGAATCATCTGCAGAAGGAGGATTATCTGGAGAATAAGGAAATAAAAAATAAACCCCTGTTGCAACTACCACACCAACAAGTAAAATTCCCAAAATCAGACCTAAAATCTTTTTTTCCATAAAGAACAAATACAAATCTCTTATATAAATCTTTTGAAGACTCCAAATAAAATTGAAGTTTTAGTTTCCTCTTCTATTGTTTGCTCTCAGACTTGGTCTAACTTTAGGAGCTTTTACAGAAGAATTTCTTAATCCTCTTGCCTTTCTTCCAGAAGAAGTTTTACCTCTAAATGCTCTTGCTTTGTTTGCAGGTTTAGCTAAATATCTCAATTCCTTATCTGTTTTTATAGTTGGAGCATTTCTATCTGCCAGTATAACTTCAAAGAAGTAGTTTTCTCCATCTTTTCCAATCCAATAAGAACCCAGAACCTCACAGTTAGGATACTTCCGCGCAACTCTTTGTTCTGCAATCTCTTTGTAGTTCATAGAAAGATTCAATCTAATGTGCATTCTTTTAGATCTTCTTCCTTTTTTTGGTCTTGGTCTTTTATGGCCTCCTCGAAGCAGTTTAACTCTAACTACAATTATTCCTTTTTTTGCTTTGTAACCTAATGCATGTGCTCTATCTAGTCTAAGTGGTTTCTCAACAGGAGTAATAAGGCCTTCTTTTCTCCACTCAATCATTCTCTCCCTTAACACTTTTTTATCAGGAGATTTCCATGCTTCTCTCAAATATTTTGCTAATCCCATAATTCTTTTATTAAAAATGGCTTTTTAAAGTTAATGCTGAGAAAATTCATTCCATTTTCTAAAGAACTTCTTAAGAATAGGGATATTCCTCATAATTTCCATTCCTCATTGTCTTGAATAACTTTTCCGTCTAAGATAATCTTAGCTTTTCTCATTGACTTTACTAAATCCCAATGTATCCCGGAATCATTTCCTCCACCATTTTCTTTATATGCCATTCCCATTGCCAAATGAATTGTTCCACCAATTTTCTCATCAAATAAAAGGTTGTTTGTATATTTTTTAATTTTAGGATTCATTCCTATTCCAAATTCTCCGACATAAGATGCGTTCTCGTCCGTTGCGAGCATTTCTTTTAAAAAGTCTTCGTTCTTTGTTGCTTTCGACTCTATGACCTTTCCGTTTTCAAATTTCAAATAAATATCTGTAACTTCTTTCCCACTTCTTACCGAAGGATATTCAAATTTAATCCAGCCGTTTACACTTCCTCTAATCGGAGCCATAAAAACTTCTCCGGCAGGCATATTATCAAAGTCAATATCTGACATGGCCTTACCTCCACGAACTTTAAATTTCAAGTCAACATTTTCGCCAGTTAAATGAACATTAGAGCCTTCTTTAAATTTAGATAAAACTTTTTTCATTAATTTGTCTATCTTCTCCCAATCTACTCCAATTGTCGCACCGTAAACAAAATTTTCATATTCCGACAAAGACATTTCGGCGTCTTGCGCGAGTGCATAGCAAGGATAAGCGATAGTACATCTTTTTATTTTATCTCTTTCGTTACAAACATAATCTGAAATTTTATGTGTTAGTTTTTCTCGCGATGTCATTTTTTTAGAATCACAACCAGAAAGTTCTCGACTATTCAGAGTAGTATCAACTCCTATATACCCATTTGCTTGCTTCACTGTATCAAACCAATAGTCTGGAAAATATTTAAGCTGTTCTTTTGTCGCGTATTTATAAAAAAAATCTTTCACATCTGGTAATCCAACTCGAACAATTGGAATTGCTTTTTGTAAAACAATTTCTTTGTATAATTCGACGAGAAATGGAATTGCCTCGCTTCCACCCGAAATAATTATTTTATGTCCAGGTTTAACATTAACGCCTTTTCTAACGGCAAGCTGTGCAAGTTTACGAGTTCGGATGTCTAGTGACATTATCTTCCTCTCCCCACCATTTCCAAAAAACAAGCAGTAACATATCTTTTCGCAAGAGAATTTACAAATTCTGGTGCTTTGTTTTTAGGAACTTCTCCATGAAAAAATCTTACCCCCTCCGTCTCTTCTATGACCCTAACAAGACTTTCTCCCGGAACAATTCTAAACTTCGTTGAAAAAATACTTTGACTATATTTATTAAGTATATTTAGATCATAAAAGCTGGTTTCTCCATCTCTGGTAATTTTTACTTTTGAGACATAATCTGTTCGAAATTTTTCCATCTTACAAAGAGCGTCTCGCCCTCATCTCCCCGGCCTGGTATGCTACAGCAATTCTATTTTCATAAATCTCCGAAAAATATTTCCTTCTTAAATTGTGAACTTCCCCATCAATCGTACCAGCATAACGAGAATAGATCTTATCTACTAGAGGAATTGAAACATCCAGAGCATGGGCCGCAGTACATCTATCAACATCCTCAATATAATATCTTGCTAGGAGTTGAAGCTTATTATGACTTATTAATCTCCTACTAATTCCCCTCTTAGAAACCTCACTTGCTAGAACTCTAGAAAAGGCCTCTATTTCCTCAATAGTTTTTTCTTTTGTTTCTGTCATTTTATCAAGAATTCTAGGCGAATTCGAACCCGTTCTTAACGAATCAACCACCTCAAAATATTCACGTAATTGGACTTTAAAAAGCTTTTGAATGAAAAGCTTCCAGTTAAGAATTCCTACAAATCGAAAGATTTATAAAGTTTAAAGACAATAAGTATTTGTTCAACTTCGGTTGAATCTTTTGACTTCGGTCAATTGTGGGGGAGTAGATTCGTTCTTTCCCCCTCCCATTTTCTAAATAAGATTTTTATATTCGATGAAACTAGAAAAATAAATTAGGGAATTGAGAATTATTTAAGTATTCTTAATATCTTCTTCTCGCAGGCCTTGTGGAATCATTTCTTCTAGAAACTCTTCTGTTCCCTCTTGAATCCGAATCTCTATCTCTGGAAAAACTTCTTCCTTCATCCCTACCTCTTGAAAAGCTCTTTGTACTTGATTTTCTTCCCCTACTAATTCCTCTTCCGCGACTATCCTGACCTCTTCGATTTTCTCTGCCGTCATAAGAACCTGAATCTTCTCTATAAGAATCTGCCCTGCTAAATCTTCCTCGAGAATCATCTCTTCTATTAGTCTCTCTTCTAGAACCTCTTGAGAAACCTCTCCTAGCGTCTCTTCTACCAGAGAACCTATCTCTTCCATCAATCCTTCCAACACTAACTCTATCCTTCCTTTCCATAATAGCTTTTTCGAAAATTGGGACATCTAATCTTTCTATTTCTGGATGCTCTCTTATGATTTTACCAAAGTTTTCATAATCCCTACTTCCTAAAATTGTAATTGCGATTCCCTCTTTACCTGCACGAGCAGTCCTACCAATTCTATGTACATATTGAGAACTATCTGCAGGGGAATCATAATTATAAACATGAGAGACATTTTTTATATCTAAACCCCTAGCCGCAACATCTGTGCAAACCAACACCTGAAAGCTCATTTCCTTAAATTGATCCATAGTATCTGTTCTTCTATTTTGAGAATGCCCTCCATGGATTGCTAAAGCTCTTACTCCATTCTTCTTCAAGTTGTACGCAATAAAATCTGCATTTCTCTTTGTGTTGCAGAAGACCATAACTAGCTTAGAAGGATCATTTTTTATCAGATGAGCCAACAAAGAGAACTTATTAAAATCTGGAACATCATAATAAATCTGTTTCAATTTTTTTGGATCAACATTTTTTTCAGCAGAAATCTCTATTGCATCTTTCATAAATTCCTTGGATATTCCTACAATTTCTGAATTTATCGTCGCAGAAAAAAGAAGTGTTTGTCTAGTTTTCTTACACTGTGCAATAATCTTTTTTATATCTCTAACGAATCCCATATCTAACATCCTATCTGCCTCATCCAGAACAAGTATAGAAATCTTATCTAATGAGAGTGTATTCTGACTTAAATGATCCAGGATTCTTCCAGGAGTACCAACCACAACTTCAGAATTTTTTATTGCACTTATCTGAGGGTTATATGAAACTCCTCCATAAACTTCGCAAACATTTAATCCCTTGTATTTAGAAAACATTCTTAAACTGTCCCCTACTTGTTGAGCAAGTTCTCTTGTAGGAGTTAAAACCAACGCCTGAACACCTTTTCCAGCTACCACATTTTGAATGATACCCGAACCAAATGCAAGTGTTTTCCCACTACCTGTAGCAGCACATGCAATTACATCTTTTCCAGCTACCACTAAAGGCACTGTCTTTTCTTGTATCTCTGAAGGTTTCTCAAATTTTAATTCTTTTAAAACCCTCAAGATTTCTTCGCAAAATCCTAATTTTCTAAAGCTTTCCATTTTCTTTCAGAAAAAGTTTCTTATAACAAAACTGAATTTCAGCAGTTTATAAACCTATTGTGTGCTAAGATTAGAGAACAAGAAGACTAAATTTTTTCCACTAAAACTTCAATATTATCTTTTTCTTTTATTTCAAGAATCTTGAAACCAACAGATTCCAATTCTTTCTTCAATTCTTCTAAATCATAAAGATAATAATATCTATTGAACTTCTGATTTCTCGCAGTCCAAGGAATAAAAGAGTCTTTTTCCCTATTTTTAACTCTCTTTTGATTTCTACTCCACACCTCCAAAAATCCTTTTCCTTCTTTTTTCAAAACCCTTACAATTTCCCTAAGAAAATCAATTCTCCTCTTTTTTGTTTCAATACAATGCAAAACAGCAATACAAATAAAATTGTCAAAATATTCGTTCGAGTAAGGAATTTTATCTTCCATCAATTTTAATTCTAAGCTTAGATTTTCTTTTTCAACATTTTGCTTAGCAAGCTCAATCATCTTTTCAGAAAAATCAACACCAAAAACTTTCAATCCCTCTTTTCTTAGAAAATGCCTTCCACTACCACAACCGATATCTAAAAGATTCCCCCCACACTCGTTCAAGAATTCAATAACCTCTTTTCGGGGTTTCTGTCTAAACTCTTTCCAATCCAAAGCAATATTGTTCCACACCTCTTTTTGAGTTAATTTTTCCATAATTAAATAACCTCTCCCTCATTTAAAAAGCTAATTAGTTAAAATTATAAACCTCTCGTTATTAAGAAAACCATGGTAATAATAGAAAAAGAAGTGATTGAAGCTCATGCACTAGACAATGCTATTTCTCATGAAGGAAAGGCCTCTCAAAATTCTGTTTTAAATGCATTATTCGCAGAAGGGTTGAAAAAGGAAGAGATAAAGGAGATTATACCTCTCATAACTGAAATAATAAACAAAATAAACTCTCAGACAATTCCAGAACAAGAAAATGCATTTAGTGTACTAAGAGAAAAAATTCACAAAAGAAAAACAAGAAAAGAAGGCGAACTACCCGAACTCCCGAATGCAAAAGAAAAAGAAGTAGTAATGAGGCTCGCTCCATTCCCCTCTGGACCTCTGCATATAGGAAACACACGAGCAGCAATTCTTAATGATGAATTTGTAAAAAAATATAATGGAAGATTTATTCTTTTCTTTGATGATACTATCGGAAGTGAAATAAAACAAATTGAACCCGAAGCATACAAATTAATTCAGGAAGGTATTGACTGGCTAGAAATTAAACCAGATAAAGTGTTCTACAAATCGGACAGAAACCATATATATTATCAATATGCAGAAGAATTATTAAAAAAGGGTTACATGTATGTTTGTAACTGCCCACAAGAAGAATTTCAAAAATTAAAAGAAAAGGGGATTGATTGTCCATGTAGACACCTCCCCTCAGAGAAAAGTATAGAACGTTGGAACAAAATGTTTAAGAAAGAATCTGCAGAAGGAAGTTTAGTTGTAAGATTAAAAACCTCCATGCAAGACCCAGACCCTGCATTTAGAGATCGTGTAATGTTTAAAATCTCAGAAAGAACACATCCTAAGACCAAGAATAAGTTCAGAGTTTATCCCTCAATGGAGTTCTCTTGGGCAATAGATGACCATCTGATTGGCACCACACATATTCTAAGGGGAATTGAGCATCAAATGTCTACCCGAGTTCAAGAATTCATTAGGGGAATCTTCGATTGGAAAAATCCTGTAAGTATCTATAATGGCCTACTTCAAATTGAGGGCGTAAAGATTAGCAAAAGCAAGGGCTCAAAAGAAGTTAAATCCGGAAAATATATTGGTTGGAACGATCCTAGACTTTGGAGTCTTCAAAGCTTGAGAGATAGAGGAATAAAACCCAAAACAATAAGAAAATTTATTTTAAACATGGGATTGAATAAATCAAATGCAACTGTCCCAATAGAAGTTCTTTACTCACTAAATAGAAAAACCCTCGAAGATTCTTCAAGATATTTTTTTATAGAAGAACCAATCAAAATAAAAATTAATGGGTGTCCTGAAATAGAAACCAAGATACCCTTTCATCCAACAGAAAAAAGAGGATTTAGAAAATTTAAAACAACACAAGAATTTTTTATAACAAAGAAGGATTATGATCTTATGTTAAACGGAAATTACAGATTGATGCACCTTCTAAATTTTAGTTTTAATCAAATAGACAACTTAACTTCAAGCAGGTTTTCTTTTATTTCTCAAGAAAACAACAAAAGTTTAGAACCAAAGATGATACACTGGCTTCCAACCTCCGAAAAGAATATTTCTGTGAGAGTTATGCTTGAAAACGGAACTTACACGGAAGGCGTTGGAGAAGAATCATTAAATAAATTAAAAATCGGACAAGTTGTACAATTTGAAAGATTTGGATTTGTAAAGTTAAAAAACAAAAATGCAAAGATAATGGAATTTTGGTTATCACATAAATAAGATGAAGAATCTACAACAACAGAACAGCATATCCCCAATACCTTCTCAAGGAAGATTGGCCTCGAGAAAACCAAATTCTCCCTTAAAAATTACCCCAAGATTAATACTAAATAACCCTCATAGAAAGGCTCCGTCTTTTTTAAAACAACAGGTTAACAAACAAGAAAAAGTCAAGGAAAAAGGAAGATGGAATCTAAAAGATGTAAATCGTTCTCTTGTGATAGGTATTGCTCTTATAATTTTGGAGATAGTTTTCGTTGCTTTATTAGACTTAAGATTAAGAGGTTCTCTAATCTCCGCAATGATAATTTTTATACTGTATTTAATTTATCTTTACATCAGATTAAACCTGTTTAAAAAAAAGGAAGACGAATCGAGAAAGGTTTAAATACTTTAAAATCAACGAATCTACATGGAGAGTTTTCAAAACAAGAACCTGACAACACAAAAAAAAGAAGGTAATAGTTTTAATAGAAACTTAAACAGGCCACAAACAAATAATTCTAACCAACATTCAAACCCTACATTAAAGAATTCTAACAATATGGGAAAGAACATAACCATCCTTGAACCAGAAATTGTCGAAAGAAAAAATTGGGAACTGAAACATGGAGGAATCGCTTTAGGAATTGCAATTGGTTTGATTCTAATTCAGTTTGGGGTAATGACTTTGGCAGATTTGAATGCTACAAACGCCTGGATTTTGGCGTTTGTTCTTGTAACAATATTCGGAGTCTCTATTTATTTTTTAATGGAACCAAAAAAGGAAAGAGAAATAAAACAAAGAATAATAGAAACAGAATTAAAAAGTGTAGACAGGCCTGTAATCAAAGAGGTAATTAAAACAGTAGAAGTAGAAAAACCAATAGTAAAAGAAGTTCCAATTCTTAAAGAAATTCAAGTATATAGAGAACCAAAAACAGTTTATGCAGATTATACCCCTATAAAAAGAAGTTCCAAAAGAAAGAGTTATATGACCTACGACTTCATTGGTTCTGAACAAACAAAAACTTACCACCGAGCTAACTGTAGGCTTGGAAAATCTATAATTGCCAAGTACAAACTAAAGGGCAGCACAGCTTCATTTTTTAGAAAAAAGGGATACAGCCCATGTAAGGTTTGTAAACCGAATAGATAAAGAAAGTTTTATAAAGCATAAAATTCTAATAGAGACATGGTGATATTGATAATTGTTGGAGTTGTTATTGTAATCGCTTTAGTCTTCTTTATGTACTACAACCGATTTGTAGTATTGAACAATAGAATCGATAATTCTCTTGCCCAAATAGATGTTCAACTAAAAAAAAGAGCAGATTTAATCCCGAACCTTCTTGAAACAGTTAAAGCTTATGCTAAATACGAGAAGAAAGTTATTACAGAAGTAACAAATGCAAGAAAATCAATGTTAGGCGCCGAAACTATGAATGAAAAGATAAAGGCAGGTAACAAACTCCAAGGGGCCCTAAAATCAGTATTCGCTCTAGCAGAGAATTATCCTAACTTGAAAGCAAATGAGAATTTTTTACACCTGCAACAAGAATTATCCGCAATAGAAGATAAGGTTGCTTATGCAAGACAATATTATAATGACTCTAGTATGGAATACAACAATTCCTTGCAAGTAGTTCCTGCCAAATGGTTTGCTTCAATGTATGGATTTAAGAAGAAAGAGTACCTACAAATTCCAAACGAGGATCGAGCAGTTCCAAAGATTAAATTTGATGGATTTGCTTAGTACTTGAGCATTTAGAATAGACCAAGATGAATCCACACGACAGAATTTCTTTTCACGACCAAATCGCAAGAAACAAACGAAGTTCAATACTCTTAATTGGAATTGTTGGAACTATTCTTACAGGATTAATCTATTCAATAGCAATGGCATTTTCAGAATTAGATGCATTCATTATCCTAATTCTCGCAATTTTTATAACTATGATTTACACCCTAACTAGTTATTATAATTCAGACAAAATTACCTTGTTTTCTGTAAATGCAAAAAAAGCAGATCCTACAAAACACAGACAATTTTATAACTTAGTTGAAGGACTTTGTCTAGCTTCTGGACTTCCAATACCCAGACTTTATGTAATGGAAAACTCTCAGATAAATGCATTTGCAACTGGCAGAAATCCAAAAAATTCAGTAATTTGTGTTACAACAGGAGCACTAGAAAAACTAAACAAACAAGAGTTAGAGGGAGTCTTAGCCCATGAACTTTCCCATATTGCAAATTATGATATAAGATTTATGACTCTAAGTGCAGTTCTTATCGGACTAATCTCTATGGTTTCTCAGATGTTTCTAAGAAGTCTTTGGTTCAGAGACCGAGATTCAAACAATGGAAAGGCAGGAGCAATATTCCTAATCATAGGAATTATTCTTGCAATACTCTCCCCAATATTGACAGCACTAGTTCAATTTGCAATCTCAAGAAAAAGAGAATATTCTGCAGATGCAACAGCAGTAAAGTTCATGAGAACACCAACCGGACTGATCGGAGCACTAACAAAAATAAAATCCAATTCGGAAATGAAAGTTTCTGGTTCGGTTGCTCCACTTTTCATCGCAAAACCAAACAAAGCAACAGAGTTATTCTCAACACATCCCCCACTAGAAAAACGAATAGAAATTTTGAAGAAGATGTGATACTAAGAGATTCAAGACCACCTTCAAAACATGCCTTCGAGAGTCTGTTTAGAAAATACTTTAGTCTTACAATCAAAGAAGCCGTACAAAAAACAATTAACTAATGCCATCTCTAATTCTAAAAACTGATGGTTCCCACTATCCACTGAAATTCGAACTTCTTCGCTCTTTGTTCGTTTTGTAAATTTGTGGGATGCCTCGAATTTAGTCGCTCATAATGTCGCTTGACCTTTTCATCTCTGAAACTCGCACCCAGAAAATTCTCCAAAATTT
>CAZGZN010000020.1:0-10552 GCA_964530285.1 Candidatus Woesearchaeota archaeon | reverse complement strand
ATTTTTTTTCATGTATTTCATAGAAAAACGAAGTTTTTAAAGATTGTCAAATTGATTTAATCATCAACAACAATATAACTTATCCCCTTCTGGCTTTTTTCCCCCAAACGGATTTCCGGTTTTTCTGACATTTTTTATCATTTCTTCGTTTGTTTTTATGTTTTTTTGTCTTATACTCAAAGATTCCCTTGCTTTAATAATAGCATCACAAATTTTTAAATTAAGGGGACATTTGGTTTCACAGGCCTTGCAGAGGTTACATTGAAAGATTGTTTCTTGAAGAATCTTATTTTGTAGTAGAATAGCTTGTCCACGAGGAGATAGTTCTTCTTCCTTTAATGATTTGAAAACCGGACAGAGGCCTTTACACATTCCGCATTTTATGCATTTTTCTAATATCTCCGAAGCTTCTTCTAATGCATTAGCACTTTCAATTTTTTGTTGTTGTGTTAATTTTTCTTTCATCTTAAATTCTTGTTTTTTCAAGGTCATATTTCTTTAGATTTTGTTTAAACTTGTCTAATCCTGACTTTTGAATTTGTCCTCCTGCAGCAGCTTTATGCCCCCCCGCAGAGGAATTTGGGATATCTTTTAGATTATTTTTTAGAATCATTGCTACATCATACTCTCTTGATTGGTTCCTTGCTGAAAGGCTTATCATTTTTTCCTTTTTTGGAGTTGCAAATATAAAAATTTTTTCTGGTTCTTTTGCAGATAGAAAAGTTATTAGAAAACTTTTAATGTTATACTCTGGTTGAAACTCATAAAAGACTATTTTTCCAAATTTTTCTGAATTTTTTTCGAATATTTCTATGTGTCTTTCAAATTCTTCCTTTACGGGCTTTTCAAATTCTTTTAAATTTAGATCAATATCCTCCATATACTTTATATTTTTCAATATTTCGAAGAAGCTTGTTTCGGTATGTTTTTCAAAGTATGTTATTGCTCTAGAAATTGTAAACATAACATCTTGTTTTAAATATTCCATAGATTTTTTATTTTCTTTAATAAAGGACTCTATAAATTCTGTATTTTCTTTATATGTATCCCCTGCATCCGAAATGACTCCTACAACAGATAACCATTTTTTTCCTCCACATAATTCATAGGCCGTTCTTGAGGAAGGAATATAGCCTTCAGAAGTTGTTCTTAGTTCCAAGACTTCTTTTGGGAGAGGGAATTTTGAATCTTCTGGGTGGTGGTCTGTGTAAAAAACCTCTTTTTCTTTTAGCTTTGTTAAATCTTCCGAAATGATACTTGGAGCTAGGTCTGCAATCAAGATTTTGTTGACTTTTTCTAAATTAAAATCGGAGATTTTATTGATTCCATAGCTTATTGGGTGGACATTTATATTTTTACAACCCCTTGAGATACAAAAATCATAAAAAAGTATTCCCGAAGCAAAACCATCTAGATCCGTATGACAAAAGATTGTTATATTGTCTTTCTCGTTTATTTTGTCTAAAAATTCTTTTGCTTGTGCATAGTTTATTCTTACCATTAGATAATCTTTCCAGGGTTAAATTTATTTTGAGGGTCAAGTCTTTTTTTTATTGTTGTTAAGAGATTTTTATCATGAATCTCTATAAATTCTTTTTTTAGTAGGCCAATTCCGTGTTCTCCTGTTATTTGTCCACCAAACCTTTTAATCATCTTCATCATCTCTGGAATTAAATTTTCTTGTTGTTTTGAAAAGCATGGGTGAATTATTCCTACCGAGATATGTCCATAGGTTGGAATATTCTTTTCTTCTAGCCAAACTAGAAGTTTTTCTGCTCTATCTAAAATAAGCTGGGGGTCTTCGATTCTTGTAAAACCTCTCCCAGAAAGTTCTGGGTAAACTCTGTCTCTTATTGTATAAATTTTTTTGTTTTCTTCTTTCTCTTTTTCTTCTGTTTCTGTTTCTATAAATAAATGATAGTTTTTTGTTAGTCCAATCATTTCAGAAACATTTTTGTCTAAATATTCAATCATAGTGGTTTCAGGTTGCTGTTTTAATTCTTTTACTCTTTTAATTAACTCGTTTAAAGAATCTATTTTTTCCATTTTGGGTTTTCTTGTCTTTTTTTCGGTTAGTTTTAACTCTGCTCTAACGATTATTCCAGTAATCCCTTCCATTCCAGAGAAATCTCCCAATTCTGATTTGTTTTTTCTTTCTATTTCTCCCTCCGAGTTCATGATATCTAACCATAGGACCCACTCAGATGTTTTTCCATACTTTATCGCTCTGCTCCCAACAGCATTTGTTGCTATCATTCCTCCGATTGTGCAGATTGAATGGGAGGAAGGGTTAATTGGAAACTCAAGACCTTCTTTAGATAAAAAATCTTGTAAATCGTCAAGAATTAATCCGGCTTCTACAAGAATAGTCTTTTTTTGTTTATTGAACTCTAGAATTTTGTCTATTTTCGATAAGTCTATAATTGGGGTGTTTGTTGGAACGGCCCCTCCTGCAAGACCTGTACCTCCTCCCCTTATTGTAATATTCTCAAATTTCCTTACAAATCTTTCCAATTCTTTCATATCTTTCGGTAAAACTACCTGATTTGTTTTTCCTTCAATTTGAGAAGAATCGGTTTCATATGGTTTTCTTGAATTTAGCTTCATATTCCTTTCTATTATCTCTTATTTAAAACTCTTTTCATAGGGAGAAGACTCTTATTTTAAGAGATATTTTCTTATTAAATAGTACGGGGTTCCAAACAAGATGATTCCTGGGACAATCGTAATTCCTAAAGCAGGTGCAAGGGCAGTGACTCCTAATGTTGAAAGTGTTCCGATACCTATACTTTCTAATAGTTCATTTGCTTTAGAAATTTGTTTTTCAACGCCTTTCTGAAGGGCATCTACTTGAACAATTATTTTTCCTTCTTTAAATATTTTAATCTTCTTTTCTTCTTGTGAAACTAGTATTGCTACGGTGTCTGGATTTTTTGATGCAGAATATGCTGCTGCATGTCTTGTTCCATATCCTTTGAATACTCCTTTTGATTCTATCTTTGCTCCATATTGAATTACTTTTCCTTCAGGATTTAAAACTACAGCGCCATCTATCATTGCTATAGATAATAACAACTTCGGAGCGCCCTTTTCAAAAATAGAAAATTGTTCTATTTTTTGTTTAAGTAATTTTTTATAGTTACATTTATTAGAAATTATAAACAACGCCCCCTCATCTTTTTTCGCAATTTCAATTCCTGTGTGAATTAGTACCTCTTCTATCTTTTTTAATTTTTCCAATCTCTCTTTTTTCATAGATTCTACAAACAATTCTTATTTAAAAGTCTTATCATAATCAATCGTTTTCAACTCTTGGTGCAAGAACAAACGCAATTCCCATTTGATCTCCTGCAAACTCTATTTTCAAGGGATAGTTCTCTGAGAATCTTATTGTTGTTTTATCGGAAATTTTTGTTGCCTTTATGAATTTCATTAGGTATTCAAGAGAATATTTTGCTTTTCCCTCTCCAGAAATCGAAACTACATCACTAGAAAACTCATTTTTGGCAGAGTTTATGCTTCCTATTGCATTAATAGAAAATGTATTGTCTTTTGCAAAGAATGTGCAAGAATCTGCAACAACAAAACAATCCTCTATTGTTTGAGTTAGGTCTGTAGAATTCATTTCGATATTTGTTGCGAAATCTAAGGAGGGCTCATTTTTTTCCTCCGCATTTGAATCTATTAAGGATAATGTAAAAATTCTCTTTGATTTGTCCAGGACGGAGATAGTTAATTGGTTTTCTTCTGTTTCGAAGTTTATTGTTGTTGAAGAAGCAGTTCTTTTTAAGATTTTTTTTAGATCTTCTAGATTAATTCCCAAAGTTTCATTGGAAGATTCATATTCTGAGAAGGCTTCTTTTGGCATTTTGAATATAACCATTGCTACGTTTGCAGGGTCTACTGCAACAATTGAAAGTCCTTCTTCAAGAAATCTTAGCCTTACTTCTGTGACAAGTTCAGAGATTATTGAGATTGCATCGACCAATTTTTTTGGGTTTTGAATTTGAGCTTTCATATTTCTTTTAGTTGTTTATAGTATTTATAAGTATTGTTGTGGTGTTTCTAATGTTTTTTTCATTGAAAGGAGGATTTCTTTGAGAATCATAGGATATTAATGAACCTGAACAATTTACAATATTTATTTAAACTCCCTTCATTTTTCATTAAGGATGGAAAAAAAACAAAGAAAAATTAATTTAATTGCTTCTTCTTATTACTCTAGGAAAGAGATTCAAAAAGCCATATTTGACTTTTGTAATGGGCGGGAAACAGTTCCAAACTTTAATAATGAATTTTTTGGAAAAAGACCGGATGTTTTGGATTATCCTGGAGATATTCTTGAATTAGTTAGGAAAGGTGCTACGAGTTTTCACTGTTCTGAGGAAATCTGGGTTGATCCATTAAAGATAGATACAAATATGAATCCTGAGCAATATAATCAGATTAGGGGGGGATGGGATTTTCTAATAGATATAGATTCAAAATATCTAGATTATTCAAAGATTGCTGCAGATTTAATAATGAAAGCGCTTAAATATAATGGGGTTGAAAATTTTGGAATAAAATTCTCTGGTTCTAAGGGTTTTCATTTGATTGTTCCTTGGGAAGCTTTTCCCGAAGAAATTAATGGCATTAAAACTAAGGATATGTTTCCAGAATGGCCAAGAGCAATTGCAGGTTATATAGACTCTTTAATTCATGATAAACTGAACGAAGAAATTCTTTCTATCACTCATCCAGATAAAGAGATTGAATTTGAGGTTGTTTATGTTCCTACTGGAGAGATAGCTACAGAGAGCAAGATTACAACATTTATTTGTGAAAATTGTAGGACCCACATGGTTTCTATGGTGCCTATAAAATCAAAAAGAAAAATAATTAGATGTAATATCTGTTCTTCCAAAATGAGTAAGATTCAAGAGGAGTCAGCTTTTTTCTCTTTAAACAAAGACAACTCTAAAAAAAGTCCAGGAAACTTTAAAAAAAAATTAAAGACTTCTAGCCTTATTGATTCTGTGGATATAGTTCTTGTTGCCCCTCGCCATTTATTTCGGGCACCCTATTCTCTACATGAAAAAACAGCTTTGTGTTCTGTTGTTCTTTCTCCAGAAAAGATTGATAGTTTTGTTCCTAATGATGCAGACCCCCTAAAAGTTGAGATAAAAAACTTCTATCCAAAACCACAAAAAGAAGAAGCAAGGAGATTATTATTGAATGCATTAGATTGGGTTGAGAAAAAGCAGGAAAAAACTAAGAAATATGATGGAAAAGAAATAGATCTTTCAGGTGTTAAAATCCGGGAGTCTATGTTCCCTCCAACGATAAATAAAATTTTAGAGGGAACAAAATCTGATGGAAGAAAGAGAGCCCTGGGAATTTTGGTTTCTTTTTTTAGTTCCTTAAGTTTACCTAGGGATTATATTGATGAAAAGATTGCCGAATGGAACAAAAAAAATTATCAACCTTTGAAAGAAGGATATGTTCGGGCCCAGATAGATTGGGCTATGAAAAATAAAAGACTTCCTCCAAATTATGACAAATCTGTTTACAACGACCTCGGTATTTTGTCTCAGACAGATGGTTTTAAGAATCCGATCAATTTTACTATTAGAGAGATATTGAGGGAGAAGTCTAAACTAAAAAAAGGAAAGGTTAATAAATAGACAAAACTTAAAAAAAACATGTTGCAAAAAAGAGTGTGTTTCGAGAGAACTTTTCTAGTTTTAGTAGTTATGTTCTTATTTACGGCTTTTGTTTTTGCAGAGAATAATGATTCTGAGACTGATACTGTTCTTTCTGATACAAGTGAGGAAGAAGTTTCTAACGCAGATAAAGCTTTTGAATGTTTAGTTTCAAAACTTGGTCAAGATTGTTCTGGAGCTGAAACTATTCAGGAACTTTCTTTTTCTATTCTTGCTTCGGTAAATGTTTCGGAGGCTTGTGTAGACAAAATGCTGGAAAAAGAGAAGGACGGTGTTTGTTTTGGAGAAAGCGGTTGTAGTATCAAAGAGACCGCATGGGCAATCTTGGCATTAAATCATGTTAGGAGAGATACAGGAGCTTATGTAGATTGGCTTCTTAATCAAAGTAAAACTTCCACAAATGTTGAGTGGTTTTTACAAGAAGATTCTGAGGGAGAAACGGAGTGTAAATTGACGTATGATAATAGTGACTATACTTTCATTGCTGCAGAAAATAAAAAGTTGAGCGGTAATTTTGGTCCGTGTTTTAGTCTTGCTCAATCAAATTATTGGTTAAAACTGAATGGAAATTGTTTAGATAAAGAGTTTATTTTAAGGTGTAACAAGAATTTTTTTACAGGATGGCATTATAAAAGTGTTGGTTCTCAGGTTTTAAATGTTTTATCTGAAACTGCAAGTAAGGTCGCAAATGATCCTGTGACTTTATCTGTTAAGTCTAAATGTTTTGGAACGGGGATTGATTGTAATTTTGAAGATACTGCATGGGCTGCCATTGCTTTAAAGAATAATCAAAAAGAGGTTTCTGATTATGTTTCTTATTTAATTTCTTCTGAGGATTCCAGTTATATGTATTTTCCTGCAGCTTTAAATTATCTTGTTTTGGATTTTAGTGTTCTTTATGGTAATAAGATTATTAAACAAGCAAATGGCGATTATTGGGAATCTGATAATAGTATTTATGGAAAGTATTATGATACTGCTTTGGCGTTATTGGCTTTAGGAAATCAAGACCAAGAACAAATAACCAATGCTAGGAAGTGGATTTGGGATTTTGCTCAAGACAATAATGGTTGTTGGAACTCTAATAATATTAGGGATACTGCTTTTTTGTTATGGGCCCTTGAGGGGAGAGATCCTGTTCTTAATCAAGATATTCCTACCCCTACAGTCATTTATTGTGAGAGTAGTGGAGGTTTTTGTACTAGTGAGTTTGATTGTTTAGGTGCAGAAGGAGAGATTTTGACTAATTATTTTTGTAGCGGTGTTTCTAGGAATGCTTGTTGTAGTGTGAATCCCTTGAAAAGTTGTTTTGATTTGCTGGGGGAGGTTTGTGGGCAGGGTTTAGAATGTTCTGGAATAGAGAAAGATTCTTTGGATGGGGCATGCTGTATGGAAGAGTGTGTTGAACCTTCAATAGATACAGATAATTGTCAGGATGTTGGAGGTTTTTGTAGGTCATCTTGTAGGTCTGATGAAGAAGAAGTTACAGAGTTTTGTGAGGGAAGTAAGATTTGTTGTGTTTCGAATGATTCTGGGGATGAGGATGAAGAGGAGGGGATTCCCTTGTGGGTATGGCTTTTGATTGGAATTTTATTAATACTTATAGTTCTTGTGATTGTGTTTAGAGATAGAATTAAAGTTTGGTATCATAAAAGAAAGAAGGGAAATAATTCCTCTTCTGCTACAAGTGCAGGGGGTTCTAGTGGTCCTCCTCGGCCAGGATTTCCTCCATTAGTTAGACCTTCTTCTAGGCCTATGGTGCCTCCAAATAGAACTTTTTCTCCGAGAGCTCTCCCTCCAAGACAAAACCAGAGTTCAAATGATACATTTGCCAAACTAAAAGAAATGACTAAGTGATATCAAAAAGTTTATTAACTTGGATTTTATTGTTTGTTCATGGTTAGAAAATTTGTTTTAGTTATTGTTTTTGTGGTCCTAATTAGTTTTTCTAGTGCGGAGATTTCTTTAACTGTTTTAAATGATAATCTCAATGAGGGGGAGACTTTTGTAGGAGTTATTGAGGCGGATTTGATTTTTGCTTTAGATAAGGATGATTTGAAAATAATTGAAAATAGAAGAGAGATTTTTTTTGAAAAAGATGTATTTCAGTATAATAACCTTACTTTTTTTTATGTTGTTTTTTCTAGAGAGGGTAATTTTAGTATAGAAACTCCTGATTTGTTATATAAAGAGAACGAAACTCTTTTTTCTGAAAAGATTAATTTAAGTTTGGATGTTGGCAAATTGCAAGAAGAGGCATTGTCTATAAAACCAGGTTTTTTGGTCGGTAAAAATCTATCCTTGAATCTTGTAAATGTTGGAAATAGTTCTATAGACGTAAAAATACAGGATGGAGAAATTAATCTAATCACTAACTCTTCTGAAAAAGTTCATATACATCCCGATTCAAACTTTTTTTATTTGGATGTAAACAGTTATAAGAACTTTAAAATTCCTGTTGTTTATTTTTTAGACTCTGAGCCTATACTGGTTGAAAATGAATCTGAAATAAACCAAACGATAAATGAAAGTGAGAGTGAATCAATCTCTTTTGATATAACTCCCTCCTTTTTAGAAGAGAATTTAACTACCAACAAAACTTTTTTCTTTGAGATTCTTATCTTGAATAATCTTAATGAGAGTTTAAATCTTAGCGTGGATTCCTCGCTTTCTAATTTGGATTTTAATAAAAGTGTTTCTCTTTTACCCTATGAAAATCTTATTTTTTCTTTTGAATTTTATTCTGAATATGAGGGTTCTTTTTCTGATAAGATAACTTTTAGTTCAGAAGATTTAGAATCCTCAACTAATTTGTCTTTTCTTGTTCTTTCTGATGAAAAAGAGTTTGATTTCTTTTTTGAAGAGGAGCTTAGTGATGAAATTTGTTCTGATATAGGAGAAAGTTGTGGGGCTAATCAGAACTGTGTTGGTGGGAGTTTAAGTTTTGTTGGTGGGAGTCTTTGTTGTGTTGGAGGGAGTTGTGTTTCTTCTAGTGGAGAATCTGAAGCTCCTAAGAAGAATTATTTTGTGGGTGTCATCTCGGTGTTGATTGCAGGTTTAATTGCATATTTTATCTATAAAAAATTTAAAGAGGTAAAGCCAAAATCTAAGATTTAGATTTCTTTTTATTTGTTTTCTTTTTTTCGGGTTCTTTTTTGTTTTTTACGACGACCGCTTTTTCTTTGTTTAGCTCCTCTGATAGTTGTCTTATTTTAAATTGAGCGACTTTTGCTAGTTCGTCGTATCTATGTAATCTGCCTGCCAGATTGTTTACAAACATTGTGGCTTCTTGAGAATCCATTTCGATTTTTCCTGGTTCTACTATCTCTATTGACGAAGGCATAAAATCGAAAACAACATCTAAAAGTCTTTGAAATGTTGGGACTTGAAATTCTATTTCTGCAAAACAAACATAAGCTTCTTGTTGGTTTTCTAATTTTTTTGGTTCAGAAATGTTTTTTGAAATTAATGTTATATCTTGGAATTGATCTAATTTAGATATGTGTATTTCTAGGCCTTGTTTTACGTATTCTGCAGGTCTGCCCGCAACTTCCACAATCATTATTGCTTGTATCTTTTTTTCTGCCATTTTATTTTTTTATTATCAAGAAAAGAATTATTATCAAAAGAACAGAGAAAGCATAGATTGAATATTTTCTTATTATCTCTGTTTTTGATTGGTAGATAACCTTTCCTGTTATTTTATCTTCAGCTTCTTTTTGTTTTGCTAGGTTTATAACGCTTTCTGTTGGTTTTGTTTCAGTTTCTTTGGGGATTATTTCGATTCTTTCAGAAGGTTTTAATTCAATTGAGGGTTCTTCTGAAGATTCTTCTTCTGAATTTTCTGGTTCTTTTTCTAGTGAAACACAAGCTAATCCTTGTACTTTTATTTTCTCAAGTGTTTTTTCTCCGATTCCTCTGACTTTTGTCAGTTCATCTACAGACTCAAAGGGCCGGGTATCAATTATACCTTGAGCATATGCAGGGCCAATTCCTGTGAGGGTGTCAAGTTCTTCAAGTGAAGCAGTGTTTATATCAATTTGATTCTGAGAGCATGTAGCGAGAATTGTCGGAATGAATACAAATAGTGTTAGAAGTGCTATTTGTTTTTTCATCTTAACTGAAAAATTGTGAAAACCTCTTTCCAATTTCTTTTGCTTTTTTCAAACTTATTGTGTAATTCTTTCCAGAATCTTCTAATTGATTTGGTGAAAGAAAAAACCATCCTTCTCTGTTGAATCTTATTGCTATGACCGGTTCCAATTGGAATATCTCTGAAAATATCATAAAATTTTCTATTTGTTCTTTAGAGATGTATTTGTTTGGACTCTTGGTTGATTTTGCCTCTATTGCATATTTTTTTCCTATTTTTCCAGCGAGCAAGTCACAATCTGCATTTTCCATTGTTCCAGAACCTGCCACCCTGACTGCTCTATAGTTATTATCTACAAATATCTTGAATAATTCTCTTTCTGCCTTTGAACCCTTGGATTTGTTTGACATCTCTTTTTATTTTTTCAGTAATTGCCTTATTTAAAGCTTGAGTTTTAGGGGTGAATTGATTGGTTAAAAGATTTAGAAAGGTTTAAATAGGTATTTCTTTTATTAGTTAAATAGGTTATAGGGGGTTTATGGGCTATATAACTTATCTAAGTTATAATGTTAACAGAAAAAGAGATTGAAGTTTTAAAATTGAAGAAGAATGGATTGACTCAGATTGAGATTTCTAAGAAGTTTAAGATTAGCCAGCCAGCTGTTTCTGGTTTTTATAAAAATGCCTTGAGAAAGATTTCTGATGCCGAAGAAATTTTGAGAATTAAAAAGGAGTTGGGTTTGAAATGAAAATG
>CAZGZN010000019.1:0-10566 GCA_964530285.1 Candidatus Woesearchaeota archaeon | reverse complement strand
GGAACACTATTCGATGGAACTGAATATCTTTCACTTTTTATAAAACTTCCAGGCATATTTCTCATTCCAAACCTGTACGAATGCATTAACTCTGCATAATCTTTTCCTTCTTCAGTATAATATCTTGTTAAAACAGTCTGAGGAAACTCGTCTGGCTTTTTTTGTTCTCTAGTGTATGCAATTGTGCCTGCAAGAACTAAAGCTAGTGCAACATTCCCTGGGTTGAATATATTTTCTATTCTCATTTTTTCCTCCGATTAAAACTAGGATCAATAGTTTATAAATCTTTCTATTTGTAACTACTATTAAAGGATAATAAACCAAAACCTTTAAATACTTCCTCTAACTAACTAATTTATGGCACCTTCAAACTATGATTTCGTAAAATATGATCCAAAACAAATGGAACATTTAGCAAGACATCTCGAAGGCAGTGAAACTGCTGGTTCTCATTTTTCAAGAGGAGCTTTTCGGGCTGCTAAAGATTTAGTAGATTATGCTGTTGAACACATTCAAGATTATTCTGGACAAAGATTAGTAAGAGAAATTGATGCTGGAAGAACAATTGGATATGATGCTTTAACTTCTTTAGAAGGTTTACCAACACAGGCAAGAGTCAGCCAAGAGCCAAGAGGAAGAGATGGTTATTTAGCAAATATAGTTAGAGGAATAGCAAAAATTCCAACAAGTCAGGTGGTTGTTGTTGCAGGTCCATTAAGAGAGCAAGGCAAACATGGATTTCATACAATTTTTCCAGGACAAAATGCCCCTTCTTTTCCATTAACAAGAGAAAAATTAGCAGAAATAGGATATTCGGGAGAAGAACTAGAAAAACAAGCACAACTTAACCAAACTTACAAAGATTTCTGGGATAGCCATGGATTTATTGTTGAATAATGCTCAAAAACTTAAACTTTACCACAACAATCCTTAAAAAGAAATTTCTTCTTTTTTAATCATGGCAGAAAAACAATATATCCTCCCTGAAGATTCTGAGAGATACATGGGAAAGGATGCCCAAAGGAATAACATCTTAGCAGCTAGGATTCTCGCAGAAACTCTAAAGACAACATTAGGTCCTAAGGGGATGGATAAAATGCTTGTAGATAGAACAGGGAACATTATAGTGACTAATGATGGTGCAACAATTCTTTCAGAAATGGATATTAAACATCCTATTGCAAGAATGTTAGTTGATGTAGCGAAAACACAAGAAAGCGAGATCGGCGACGGAACAACAACTGCAGTTATGATTTCTGGAAAACTACTTGAAAATGCTGAAAGACTATTGGATCAAAAAGTTCATCCTACAATAATCACTCGAGGATATAAAATTGCTGCTGAAAAATCATTAGAGTTTTTAGAAGAATTAAGTTCGGAAGTCTCTAGTGAAGAAGAACTTTTGAAAATTGCCCAAACCGCAATGACTGGGAAGGGTGCAGAGTTTGTGAAGGAAAGATTAGATGGTTTAATTGTAGAGTCTATAAAATCAGTTTTGACAGATGGAAAAATAAATCTCGATGATATAAAAATAGAAAAACAAAAAGGGGGAGCAATTAAAGATAGTGAATTAATCAAGGGGATTGTGTTAGACAAAGAAAGAACATCTATCGAAATGCCAGAAAAAATTTCGGATGCAAGAATTGCTTTAGTTGATTGTGCTCTCGAAGTTAAAAGCCTAGATAGGGAAACAAATATTTCAATAAGCTCTCCAGAACAATTACAAAGCTTCATGACACAAGAAGAAGATTTTATCTTACAAATGATTAATAAAATTAAAGAAGTAGACGCAAATGTTGTAGTTTGTCAAAAAGGAATAGATGATGTTGCACAGTTTTATCTCGCTAGGAAGGGAATCTATGCTGTTAGAAGGGTTGCAAAAACAGATATGCAAAAAATTGCAAGAGCAACTGGAGGAAAAATTGTCTCTAATTTGAAAGATTTATCCAAGGAAGAACTTGGGTTTGCAGAACTTGTTGAAGAGAAGAAAAAAGGTGACGATGGTTTTACATATATAACTGGTTGTAAAAATCCAAAAGCTGTTACAATCCTAGTTAAGGGAGGAACAGAACACGTTGTCGATGAAATTGAAAGAGCAATAATGGATGCCTTAGGGGACGTTTCTGCTGTTGTCAGAGAACAAAAAATTGTGGCAGGAGGAGGTGCAATAGAAATAGAAATCGCAAGAAGACTAAGAAATTTCGCCCAATCTTTAAAGGGAAGAGAGCAAATTGCAGTTGAAGAATTTGCAAATGCACTAGAATTTATTCCTGTAACGTTGGCAGAAAACGCGGGTTTAGACCCTCTAGATATTCTTACAGAATTAAGAGTAAATCACGAATCTGGAAACAAAAACCATGGATTAAATCTTTTTTCAGGAAGAATTGAAGACACCCTTATAAGGGGGATAATTGAGCCACTAGGGGTGAAAAGACAAGCAATAAGCTCTGCTTCCGAGGCGGCCATGATGATATTAAGAATAGATGATGTTATTGCCTCGAACAAGAGCAGAGGCTCAGCAAACCAACTTTCAGATTACGATTAACATTCTACTTCTCTAGAAGCAACCCTCGTACAAGGCAACACATTTCCTTTTTCCATTATAAAAGGTTGGAGGGTCAAATAACAAATTTTTCCAAAACTAGAAAGGTTTTCATTATCAAGGAATAGTTCTTGAGTTTGACTAACATTCAATCCATTATTTTCCAGATGTAATGTCCAAATTCCTGTAGAGGAATTAGTCTTATTGTTTGCACGAATTATATAGCCATCCACATTAAATGTTCCTCGATTTTGAATTTTCAATGTCATATTAATAGCATTCTTTGGGACAGAATCGTTTTTATTATAATCTACTTCGCTAAAAGTTACAAAAATTCCATCAGGGCAACCCTTTGTTTCATCCACATTAACATAAAACCTTAACCACCCATAAACTAGTCCTGCAATAGAAAGACCTATAGAAATTAGAAGAACATATGAAACCACCAAACTAATTGCCTTCTTATTAGTTAGCATCTGCCACCTCGCTCGAATCTTCATTAGTTTGCTTAATTAAAAAATAAAATCTATTGCTTTGAATCCAGTCCGAAGAATATCTGGTTCCATTTAAATAAAAAACTAGTTCTTCAGCATTACTAACAGAATCATCTATTGGAATTTGAACAATCTTCTTTTCAGAGATTAGCTTATTCAAATCAAACTTTATTTCGCTTCCCATAATTATTAAATTAACTCTAGAATCCTCTCTTTGAGATGAAATATTTATGTTACTCCCTTTCAACCCTAAATAAATAGGATCATTAGCCAGATTAAAAACGCTTAAATTATCATCTTTTCTAAAAAAGAATATCATCTCCAAATAGGGGTTTCTTACTAATAGATTAGAGGCCATTTCATTAACAAAAACCTCTAAACCTTTTTGGTTATTAAAAATATACTGATTTATTACAACCCCTCCTTCCTCTTTGACCTCTTCCTTGATTAATTTAACGCCACTAGAAGAATCTTGAAGAAAAACTTGATTTGAATAAAGAGTTATACCTGCCACTATTGAGATTAAAATCACAGCTGCCAAAATAAAGAATTGCCCTCTTTTTTGATTCATATTCTTTTTTAATCACTATCATTTAAATATTTATGCAAACCCGAGGGATAGCTCAATTCAATATAAAAGAGGTCAAAAATCTTCCTCAACTCTGCAACCCCTCAAGCATCTAAACCATAATTTAGGGTTGCTCCGATCAAGGCCTCACCCAGTTCACCATAGCAAGATCGAGAAGGACAGAATCTCAACGTCAGATTAGTGACATTCTACATATCCTATCACACACCCTCTTGCGACCCGCCATAAAGTCCGTTTGCGGAGTGCGTGGGACTAGCACGCTGTCTGGTCTGCAAATATAGAATGTTTTAGAGATTTATAAAGGTTAGGATTATCCTAATTAAGACTTTTCACCTTTCTTATTATCTCATCTACAACTTCTTCTGAACTCTTTCCTTTAGTATAAACAACCAAATCAGCCCATTTCTCAAATATATTAGGAAACTTGAAATAACTCTTGAGGGTCTTCCAGAATCTATAAATCTTGTTAGAATCTTTGAAATGTTCTCTTTTTATTTCTCTTTTATACAAAAAGATAGACGAAAAAATTATATTCTTTGAGGGCAATAATCCTATTACTAAAGAATTCTTTTTTGCAGATTTTCTAACTTCTAACGAAATCTTTGGAACTCTTTTGTAAGTAAAGCTTCCCCCAGAAAGATCAAAAACAAAATTCTTTTGTTTTTTGTAAACCTCTGTAATTAGTGTATAACCTTTATTTTCAATTATCTTTCTTATTTCTCCAGATTTTGTAGCTTTGTCAAGTCCCCCTAGGGATCTCGTTGCTTTATTGCCAATTTCATCAGAAGAAATGTATTTCTTTTTTAATTTATTAGCAACTAGTTTAGAGATTGTCGATTTTCCAACTGAGCGGGGACCAGTTATTGTTAGGTTCCTTTTTCTTTTTTCAATTAACCACTCCGCAAAAACAGTTCTTTCCAAGAATTCTCCTTTCTTCCTTTTGTATTCTTCTTCAGGAAGTCCATTCAAAGACCTCTTGAAGTTATCAAATTCTTTTCTTTTGTCTTCATTTTCTTTGAAATAATTAATGACTTTATCATAAACCTTAGCTATATGTTTGTCTTCATAAGGAAGAACATGTAAGTCACAATCCATTCCTTCTTCAAAACAAGTCATGAATGATTCTGTTTTTATCTTGGGACCTTGTTTGAATCCATTCTTTGAGAGAATTTTAGAGGCTTCTTCAACATTGTTAACCTCGATTAAGATATCAATCTCTTTTTTACCACAAACAGGAATTGCAAAAGAACCTATCAATCTAGTTTTGGATTCTGGAAGAATTCTCTTTATTTTTGATTGCACTCTTTTGGATAAACTAAAGATCTTTTCAGAAGGCTCTATTATTTGGATTGTTTTATTCATTTCAACTCCTTTCCCATAATAAAGGCATGTTTATTAAAACCATTCTTCTCATAAAAAGAAATTGCTTTCTCATTTTTACATCGGACATGAAGTTTAAGCTGTTTCAATTTTAGTTCTCTTCTAGAATAATCCTCTATGAATCTCATAAGTTCTTTTCCAATTCCCTTATTTTGATATTCTGGATTTACAAGCAAATGCTCAATTTCTCCATATAAAAACTTTTTTTCAACAACAATTCCCACACAACCAACAAGTTCTTTTTCAATGAAATAACCAAAAACCTTTCCCTTTTTGAATGTAAACTCAAAATATTCTCTCATTCCCTTTAAGGAATGTTTTCCTAGTTTACCTTCTAGAGGTTTGAATGCTAAAGAGTTGAGTTTAACCAGGTCTTTTAGATAGGTTTTATTGAGCTGAACAATCTTTTCATTAAAAACTAAATAACCCTCGCAATTTTTTCTAAACGGAAGCTTAGTTCTATCTACCATCTCTTTATTTGTCAAGAAAACAAGCTTTTTATTGTTTTCTAAACTCTCAAATCTCAAGCCATCAAAACCGGTTTATCTAAATAAGCAATTTCTTCTTCACTAAGTTTCAATTCTGTTCTTATAGTTTGATTCCTAAGAATTATCTTCAACAACAAGAAATCCTTCATTGCTTCTTTTACAGAAGTATGGCATTGTTCTGCATATTTTTTACAAATAGATTTCTTTTTTACGTTTCTTTGGTTTTGAAGCCATATTTTTAGAATCCTCGAAGGTTTTCGATAGTTTGTCCAACCTGTTCGATTATATTTCTTTACTGCAGCAATTGCCGGACCAATCAGAAAATTTTCATAAATTAAAAATCTCCAATGTTGTTGTCTATAAATCCTTCCTCTGAAGACATCTGCTTTAGAAAGTGCATCAAATGCTTGTGCAAGTTCTTCTCCTTGGTACTCTAAAGGGATATTCTCCTCTATCCAAAGGAAGATTTCATCTATTGGCATATTTACTTCATCATAAACTCTCAAAAGCTTGTCGTCTATTTGCGATGTTTTGAAAACCAATTGAAGCGCATTGAAAATAGATTGCTCTTTATTTCTTTCTCCAACCTCTTTTGCAAGGGAGTTATTGTCCATTTTAGAAAGAATCTGTAAGTCATTTATTGCAGCACGAATATCTCCTCTTGCCTTTATTGAAATCGCAGTTAGAACATCTTTAGCAACAACCACATTCTCTTTTTCGCAAATATTGCTCAAAATTTGTAAAATAATCTTATAATCTACATTTTTTAACTGAAGAACTTCTGCCTTCTGTCTTAATAGTAAGAACTTTTTATTCCAAATATCATTCGCTGTAATTATAATAGGGAATGCAGATTTCTCCATTAAACCAAGTAACTCTGAAAGACCCCCTCTCTCTGAACTAGAAATTCCATCCACCTCATCAACAAGGAGTATTTTACTTTTTTTGAACAAAGAAGACTGTTGGGACGCAGGACCAATAACTTCACCCATCTTTTCTTTGTTTCTTAAATCTGAAGCATTTAACTCTAAAATTTCAGAGTCATTCTCCGCAGCAATAGCATAAGCAAGGGAGGTTTTTCCCACGCCAGGGGGGCCATGAAGAACAAGTGCTCTTTTTTTAGGAAATTGTTTTAAGAATATCTTTGCTTTGTCTATTGCTAAATCTTGTCCTTTAATATCTGAGAAACAATAAGCTCTATACTTCTCACACCAAGGAATATTTTGTTGATTCAGCATTATTTACAATCTTCCTCCTTTTCCTGCTAAAATGAAACTAGCAAGTAAGGCCTCTAATTGTATAAATTCATCACTTCCCTCAACTAATCTAAACTCCGCTTCTCCTGTTTTCTCTGTTAATCTAACTTTCAGGTCAGGTTCAATCTCAAGATTCCAAACTTCTTTTTGGATTGCCTTTATTACATCTTGCCCAGATATAGAATCCTTAAGCATAATATCTAAAAGTTTTTGTCGGGAATTCTCAAAATCTCCCGAGAGAGCATAATCTAAAACAACCTTGATATCAGAGGGTTTAGCTTGAGAGATAATTGTGTTTATTAAATCTGGAGTAATGTTTGGAGAGATTGAAGCTGTTGCTTGGAGAACATTGATAATTCGTCTACAGTCTCCCCCAGAGGATTCATAGAGTGTGTCAAATGCCTCATTTGTTATAGTTAAGCCCTCCCCACTACAAATTCTATCCACCATTCTCTTTATATGCTTTTTTTCCAATAGTTGAAATCTAAAAACCACACAACGAGATTGAATTGGGTCTAAAATCTTCGAGGAATAGTTACATGACAGGATAAACCTACATGTTGAGGTATAATTTTCCATGGTTCTTCTTAATGCTTGTTGAGCCTCTCTTGTTAGGGCATCTGCCTCATCCAAGAAGATTACCTTAAAAGGAACATCACCAATCGCCCTAGTTCTAGCGAAGTCTTTTACCTTCTGTCTAACAACATCAATTCCTCTTTCATCAGATGCATTAAGTTCAAGATAGTTTTCTCTCCAAGCCTCACTAAAAAGTTCTCTTACTACTATAAGTGCAAGGGTGGACTTTCCAGTTCCAGCAGGTCCTGCAAAAAGCAAGTGGGGAAGATTCATAGAATTTGTCAAGGATTTAACTCTTTTGATTATCTCTTCTTGTCCAACAACCTCTTCAAATTTTCTAGGTCTATACTTTTCTGTCCATACTTCGTGAGCCATATTTGTAGTTTGTTGTTTTGGTTTAAAAGGATTTGTGTAGTAGAATTATCCAATAAAATAATCAACTAAAAATCAAACCTCCTTAAGCTTTTTCTGAGTTCCGTAGTAGTTTTACATATCAAGACCGAAAACTAAAGAATTAACCTCGTTTGAGTTTTCTCTTTCTCTTTTCCTTTTTCAATCTTTTACGTTGCCATTTCCAACGCATTTGATTTTTCTTTTTCCAACGTCTTGAACTTCTTTTCATAGGATTTTAAGAAAAAGTTGATTTATAAAGCTTTTCTATTAGTTATTTCTTTATGAAAGATAGTTTTTTAAAAGGAATTTATATTAATTTATTAATAGCCCTATAGTCTAGTGGTCAAGGATGTCAGGTTCTGGGCCTGGAGACCCCGGTTCGAATCCGGGTAGGGCTATAATTTAAGGATTCGAACCTTCGAATCACTTCAGTTCGATTCAAGGAGAACTGAAGTTCCCAAAAATTGCTAAACAATTTTTTAGGACGGGTAGGGCTATTCTATATTAAACGAAGTGAAATATAACTTCATCTGGGTACCTAGCAAATCTGTAATTTGTTTTTCAAATTGCGAGATGGTAGGACGATTATTTCTAAATTAAGCATACATTTGATCCGAATTATAATCTGTATTTGAAGCAAGGCCAGGGCCTCTTCCAATAAGCTGATTCCAGATTTCTTCTCTTTTGCCCATTTTCTCTGCAATTTCCATAACATCATTAAGTTGTCTTCGAGTTAGCTTATATTCTTCGGCAACAATTGAATCTACTAAGAATTTTTCCGAATATCTGTATCTATAAACTTACAACTAACAATCATTTCTCCACCACCTTTTATTTTTACAGAGTGGTCAGAAGTACAATAAGAATCTTTATCTCTTCCAACCTCATATTTACAACTTTCAACAGCAAATGTAACAGAAGGATCATTTCCATTAACTAGTCTTGAACCTGTGTTAAAAAATCCCCAGCTAAAGTAAATAACCAAACCAGCAACAACAAGTGCAAGAATTATAAAAATAATAACATTGCTTTCTTCTGCACCTTTTTTATTTAACATAAGAAATCAAGATAAAAAGAATTTATAAATCTTTATAAAAAATCAAGAAAGACAAGGTTCTCCATTAACTCGAACTTTTTTCAATTCTGTTTCTGTAATTCCTGTTTTATTAATAAGATCACACTGATCAATCCTAAATTGTGTTTGATTACAAACTTTTCCAGCCACACCCTGAGTTTCGTTCAGAGAATTCTTTCTGATATTCATATTTATATAATGACAACTAACAATCATTTCTCCACCACCTTTTATTTTTACAGACTTAGCAGAGTTACAATAGGCATTAGAGTCTAATCTAATCTCCGCCTTACAACTTTCAACAGCAAATGTAACAGAAGGATCATTTCCATCAATTAGTCTTGAACCTGTGTTAAAAAATCCCCAGCTAAAGTAAATAACCAAACCAGCAACAACAAGTGCAAGAATTATAAAAATAATAACATTGCTTTCTTCTGCACCCCTTTTTTCTTTAACCATGATTTTCTTAAAACAAACCCCTTTATAAATCTTTCTTCACTTCAAGCACTATGGAAAAAACAGAAAGATCTTTAGATGGAACAATAAAATTAAACTTTAAGGGATATTCCTCTGTAATAATTCCTTCTATAAATAATAAATTCTCTGTTTGTCTTTCCTGTCAAATTGGTTGTCCGGTTGGTTGTTTTTTTTGCCTGAGTGGAAAACAAGGTTTTAAAAGAAACTTAACAAAGCAAGAGATTTTAGAACAAGTTGAAGAAGCTAAGAAAACAATAGGAAAGAATCCGACAAGTATCGTATTTATGGGAAGTGGAGAACCATCATTAAATCTAAGAAATGTCCTAGAATCCGCAGAAGCCATCCATTCTAAATACGAGATTCCTTACAAAAAAATAACTATTTCAACAATTGGTCTAAAAAATCTCTCAAGTCTTTCCAAAATAAAATTCAATCTTGCAATCTCACTGCACTCTGCTTTTAATGAAAAAAGAAAAGAAATCACCCCTATTGCTTGTTCTATAAAGAAGATTCTTTCTGTTTCCAAAAAGTATGTCTCTCAGCATAAAAAAAATTATATAATGTTAGAGTATTCTATGATAAGAGATTTCAATGACTCTGATAAAGATTTAGAAAAACTTCTTTCTTTTGACTGGCCAAAACAAACAATATTCAATTTAATTGAATTCAACGAAACGAACAAAATGAAAAAAGTTTCTTTAGAAAAAATACAAGAATTTAAGTTAAAAATCTTAGAAAAAGGTTACAAATGTTTCATAAGAAATTCTAGGGGGACAGATATTAAAGCTGCTTGTGGTAGGTTATATTTTTAACAAATTTTTCTAATTTAAGAAGGTCTTCAAGTGCACCCAAAGAACTAGAAAGGGGACTTTTTTGCTTCTTATTTTTATCAGATAAGATCTCACTAAAATGAAGATAAAAATTCTTAAATGCTTCTGAAGGATATGTCTCACAGGATATTATATCTCCAGTATTAGAAATAACCCTTGTCTCTCTTCTATCCACACTAAGATCAACAATTCCATTCTCGTGGAAAACATAAAAATTCTTTTTTCTCAAATCTTTTGCTTTACCCACCCTAATAGAAACGGGACAATCTTCAACAAATCTATCCCCCTTTATTTTGAGGTCTGCTTGAACTTCTGTAAACCCATATTTTTTGTCTTGAATATAATCACTTTCATTTTTACGTGCACTTGTTTTGAATGGGGGGAGAATTACTTTTCCACCGAATTCCCTAACAAAACCAAGACAATGAACTCCCAAGTCTAAAAGTATGCCATTTCCTGGAATTGT
>CAZGZN010000018.1:0-10645 GCA_964530285.1 Candidatus Woesearchaeota archaeon | reverse complement strand
AAGAATAAGATGATAGTGCATTAGCGAAAGACAAAACTAATAAAAATGCAAATGCAAAAGCGAAAATATTTGTTTGTTTCATTTTAATATGTATATTTGAATATATATGTTTATTTATAAACCTTTTTATTTAGTGCCTAATTTGAAAAATGCTTTTTTCTTGAAATCTTCAGATGTATAATAAAAGGAAGTACTGACTTCGTTATTTAAATCTGTAGTAGAATTATAACATTTTGCTAATTTTGGAGTCCATCCAGCAGCATCATTTGTTAAATTTGTAGATTCATAAACATAATAATTAACACCTTGTGTTAAATTTGTAGCAGAAAGAGTAACATATTGTCTAGTTGGAAAAGCAGGTTTAACTTCAGTTTTTATACTTGTTATTACCGGAGCATTTGTAACGCCTAAAGCAGATGTTGCCATCAAAGCAGATGTTACTAATCCGCCAATCGCTGAACGCATTTTGTTTACCATGGAAACACAATAAAAACAGACTATTTAAACCTTTCGGTTTATAGTAACTAAAGAATTACAACAAAACCCATAAAAAGACAAAACTATTTAAATGCAACTTCAAAGTAGTAATTATGGAACTTCAAAAAGAATACTTAATTGAACTATATGATTATCTAAATTCTATAGGTCTAAAAGATGAACCTATTCTTTCAAGAGAGGAAGAGCAAGGTCTTGTTGATAGAGTAAAAGCTAAAGATGAGGAAGCAATTAGAAGAATATTCTCTTCAAATCAAAGATTCCTTTTCTCTATTCTGAAAAAATTCGCCTACGCCGCATCAAAAGCTCAGCTTTCTCTTTCAGATATAGCTGGAGAAATAATTGAACAAACACTCAAGCAGAACATTGCAAAATATGATCCTTCTTTCAATAGGAGATTAGGTTCTTATCTCTTTAATCCTGACTTCCTTAATCCAATTATCAGAAGAATGATAAAAATAAATGCAACCAAGGGCGTTTCTTTTTTCCCCGAAAAGGTCTCTCCAACATACTTGCCGATTCCCCGGGAAGGAACTCATGAATCAACATTCTCAGATACCACACTAGAAGAAAGAGTTAGTTATAAGGAAATAAGCGAATCTAGGAGAACTCTCCCCTCGACTGCAGATATTGCTTCTTCAAATTTAGATCGAGAAATAATTCTGGAGTCTATGGAATCTCTTTCAGAAAAAGAAAGATATGTTCTAACAAGTTATTATTTTCATGAAAAAACATTCGAAGAGATTGGTAAAGAGCTAGGCAGTTCAAGACAAAATATTCATAGAATACACAACGCCGCAAAAGCAAAACTTAGAAAGATTTTAGAAGATTAATCTTGGATTTCTTCAACTTCTGGAACTCTTGCCAAATCGCTTACAGAATCCCCTTCTTGCAATTTGATTATTCTAACTCCCTGTGTTGCTCTTCCCATTATTCTTATGCCATTAACTGGGCTTCTAATAACAATTCCCTTTGCTGTAGAAACAATAATTGTGTCGTCTTCCTTAACCGATTGGGATGTTACAACGTGACCTGTCTTGTCATTAACTCTAATGTTTATTACTCCTTTTCCTGCTCTTGCAGTTAGTCTATAATCTTCAATTTCACTTCTTTTTCCATATCCCTTATCAGTTATCGTCAAAACAGAATATTCCTTCGGATTTTCCAGAGGCAAAACCTCCAAGGAAACAACCTCATCCTCTTCGTCTAATCTTATACCTGTAACACCATAAGCATTTCTTCCAACAGAACGAACATCCTTTGAATTAAACCTGCAGGCCTGACCACCTTTGGTCACAAGCAATACTTCTTGTTTTTCTACTAAGGGTTTAACACTAATTAAAACATCATTTTTCCCTTCTAAGTCAATTGCTTTTATTCCACCTTTTCTAGGATTACTGAATTCCTTCAACTCAATTTTTTTCACAACTCCTGCCTTTGTTGCCATCAAAAGAAAATCCTTAAATTCCTTAACTGCAATAACTGAACTAACTTTTTCTTCTTTTAATTCCAGGAGATTAATCATCGCTTTACCTTTTCCATATTTTGCAATTTCTGGAACTTCAAACGCTTTTAACCAATGAACCTTTCCTTTATCTGTAAAGAATAAAAGATAATCATGTGTTGAACAAGTAAGAAGTTCCTTGACAAAATCCCCAGTAGCTAAATCGCTTCCAATAACTCCTTTCCCCCCTCTCTTTTGTTCCTTATATTGTTTTAAATCAATTCTCTTAATATATCCCTTATCTGTAATTGTAACCACAACATCTTTTTTATCAACAAGGTCTTTTTCCTCAAAGTCCTTAATACTTCCAAGAACAGAGGTTCTTCTTTCATCACCATACTCTTTCTTTAATTCGTTCAGTTCTCTTTTAATTATCTTATAAATTTCTTTTTCATCTCCAAGGATTGTTTTTAATTTTTCAATAAACTCTCTCAATTGTTTTTCTTCATTATTCAATTTTTCATACTCTAGGGAAGTAATCTGGTGCAATTTCATCTCTAAGATTGCTTCAACCTGTTTATCTGTAAGACTATATTTTGATTTTAACTGTTCTCCAGCTTCTGTTTTTCCTCTTGCCGCTCTAATTAATTTTACTACTGCATCAATATTACTTTGGGCAATGATAAGCCCTTCAACAATATGCAATCTTTTTTCAGTTTTGTCTAAGTCAAATTCTGTACTTTTTCTTATTATGTTCCTTCTATGGTTCACATAAACTTCAACTAATTCTTTAATGTTTAATTCCTTAGGCTCATTCTTTACTAGTGCAAGCATCACCGCATCAAAGTTAGTTTGAAGACTTGTATATTTGTACAATCTGTTAAGTGTAAATTTAGGATCGGATTCTCTTCTTAATTCAACAACCACTCTTACCTTCCCTTTAGCAGATTCATCTTTTAAATCAGAAACATCGGGAAGTTTTTTCTCTTTGACTAGATTAGCAATTTGTTCTACAAACACAGATTTATTTACCTGGTAGGGAATCTCAGTTATTACAATCTTTGGTTTAGTTCCATCTTCTATCTTCGTTCTTCCTCGAATTGTCATTCTTCCTCTTCCTTCGCCATAAACTCTAGAGAAATCTCCAGAAACAATTCCTCCTGTTGGGAAATCTGGAGCTTTGATTATCTTTATTAATTCTTTTAGTTCAACATCAGGATTCTCTATATAGGACAAGATAGTTTCACAAACATCATTAATGTTATGTGGCGGAAAATTAGTTGCCATACCTACAGCAATACCTGCAGCCCCATTCAATAAGAGAGTTGGTAACTTCCCCGGGAGTAACTTTGGTTCCTCTAATGAATTATCAAAATTAGGTAGCATCTCACATGTTCCCTTATCAATTGCTTCTAAAAGTACCTCAGAAATCTTAGTCATCTTTGCTTCAGTATACCTCATTGCAGCTGCAGGATCTCCATCCATACTACCAAAATTACCTTGCCCTTTTACAAGAGGATATCTTAGTGAGAAATCTTGAGCCATTCTAACCATTGCATCATAAACTGCAATATCTCCGTGGGGATGGTACTTACCCAGAACATCTCCCACAATTCTTGCAGACTTTTTAGTTTGTTTGTTATGTTCTAAACCCATTTCATGCATAGCCCATAAAATTCTTCTATGAACTGGTTTCAAACCATCTTCAGCAGAAGGCAATGCCCTAGCAACAATTACGGACATGGAATAATCAATATATGCCTTCCTCATCTCATCTGAAATCTCAGCATTAACTAATTCTTTCGCTTCTATATTCTTCTTCATATCTTCTCTTCTCTTCTCGCTTTCTTCCTTTTGTTTTTGGATTTCTTCGGGGCTCATTTTTTCTTTCCTTTATATTTAATCTCAAATTGACAATTCTCGCAAACAAATGTATCTACACTCCCATCTCTCATTTTTACCTTAACGTTGTCCCTACAATGAGGACAATATCTTTCTTCTATCTCTGCTTTGAAACTTGCCTTTTTAATTTTCTTTACATTCTTCTTTTCTTTTGATAAATCTACGGGTTTGTGTTCTCCACTTAATTTATCCTTATCTATTACCCATCTAGGAAATACAGAAGAAATAAATCCACAATCTTGACATTTCATTTTAGGAATAACTCCAAAGATGTTTCTCAACCCGAAGAAGTATCTCACATTTACAGATTGACATTTAGGACAAACATAAACCTCCACTTTTTCTTCTTTGTTTTTTTCACACTTTTTGTCTTCAATTCCACAACATTTAAATTCTGGAATTTTCTTTTTTGATTTTGTTTTTTTCTTTGCCATATTACAAATCAACCTCTGCATATTTAGCATTTTCTTCTATGAATTTTCTTCTTGGACCAACCGCATCGCCCATTAGTATAGAGAAAGTCTCATCTGCTTCAACAGCATCCTCAACAGAAACCTGCTTCATAATTCTAGTTTTCGGATTCATTGTTGTATCCCATAATTGTTCGTCATTCATCTCTCCTAAACCTTTGAACCTCGAAACTTCTGGTTTTCCAGAAATCTCTTTTAAAGATTTTTTCAATTCTTCATCTGTATAAACATATACATCTTTACTTCCTTTTCGAATTTTGTACAGGGGTGCAACGGCAACGAATATATTTCCAGATTCAATCAATTGAGGTACATATCTATAAAACAAGGTCAAAAGCAAGGTTTTAATATGTTGCCCATCAACATCCGCATCAGTCATTATAATTATTTTATGGTATCTTAACTTTTCGATATCAAATTGTTCTCCAACACCCGTTCCTATTGCAGTAATTAAATTTGCAATTTCTTCTGAAGAAAGAGCCCTAACAGGGCTAGCCTTCTCAACATTAAGAATTTTACCCCTTAATGGAAGAATTGCTTGAAATTCCTTATCTCTCGCCCCCTTTGCTGTTCCTCCCGCAGATTGACCCTCCACAATGTATAACTCTGTTTGTTCTTTTTTATTTGAAGAACAATCTGCCAATTTTCCTGGAAGTCCACTTCCCCCAAGCGCATTTTTTCTTCTAACCAAATCTTTCGCTTTCTTTGCAGCTTCTCTTGCTTTGAACGCCTGCGCCGCCTTTTGTGCAATTTTTGAAGCGATTGTAGGATTCTCTTCAAAGAATTCACTAAGAGCCCCACTGACCATAGAGTCCATTATGCCCTTTAACTCAGAATTTCCTAGTTTTGTCTTAGTTTGTCCCTCAAATTGTGGTTCTTTTAATCTTAATGAAATAATCGCTGTCAGTCCCTCTCTAACATCATCCCCATCTAATTTTCCATTTTTGATAATTCCTTTTTTCTGTGCATAATCATTTATCACTCTTGTAAGGGCAGTTTTGAAACCGGAAACATGGGTTCCTCCCTCAATAGTATTTATTGTATTAACAAAACCATGTATATTTTCATTATATGAATCATTATACTGGATTGCTATTTCGGCTCCCACATCTTCTTGAACTTTTTTGAAATAGACTGGTTTGTGAAGTGATTCTTTAGTTCTGTTTAACCATTTGATAAAATCAACAACTCCTCCGGGATTATGAAACTCTTCTTTCTTACCAGATTCTTCATCGGAGAAGATTATTTTTAATCCTGCATTCAAGAAACAAATTTCTCTAAATCTTGTAGACAGGGTGTTAAAATCAAACTTTGTTGTAGAAAAGATAGTCTCATCTGGTAAGAAAGTTACTTTTGTTCCAGTCAATCCTTTTTGACATTCTCCTATAACTTTGACTTCATTCAAGGGAACGCCAATTTTATAACTCTGCATCCAAATTTTTCCATCTTTTTTTACTTCAATGGTCATCATTTTAGAGAGTGCAGCAACAACAGAGATTCCAACACCATGCAAACCTCCAGAAACTTGATATGCCTTTTTATCGAACTTCCCTCCCGCATGAAGTTTTGTAACAATAATCTCCATTGCCGATTTCTTATAAATAGGGTGCAAATCAACGGGCATTCCTCTTCCATCATCTTCAACCGAAAAAGAACCATCCTTATTCATGCTGATCTTTATAGTATTACAAACTCCTGCTAAACATTCATCCACAGAGTTATCTACAACCTCGTAAACTAGATGATGGAGTCCCTCTTTTCCAGTTCCGCCAATATACATCGCAGGTCTTTTTCTAACTCCTTCAAGCCCTTCCAAGATTCTAATGTCCTTTGCAGAATATTCTTCACCCATTAAATCACCAACTTCTATAAAAATTTAGATGACTTTATAAATCTTTCTGGAGGTTTTTCGAGGATATCTCTTTTAAAAAACAAATTCAAAACATTTAAATAAAGAACAAGATTAAAAAAACCATGTGGTTCAAAAAGAAAAAAGATGTTGATTTAAGAGAGTTACAAAGAAAAGGACTAATAAGGGTTCCAAAACAAGAAGTTGAATTGGAAACAGATAGAAATGGGTTTGTAGATCTTAGTTCTAACACAACAACCAACGAGACAACTTCAACTAAAGATGCAACCGAGCCTTCTCCTTTTAATTTTTTTGATAATCCTTCTTCTACAATTCCAAATCAACAACAAAATAAAGATAATCTAGAAGCTACTAGGAGACTAGAAGAACTAGACAATAAAATCTATAAATTAGAACAAAGAATAGAACTTTTAGAAAGAAAGGCGGGTGTTGGTAGTTCTTCGGAATATAGTTGGTAATTAGCTAAAATGGCAAAAGATTCTAATCTCTCCAGAAGTGAAAAAATAATCCAAACAAAGAAAAATAAAACTCAGAAACTAAGTATTTTTGAAGCAGGATTTTACTCTGTGAGCGATGGGTTTGGTTTAAGAAATATTGCTCCATATGCTCTCGCATTAAACGCTTCAAATTCCTCAATGGGCCTTCTAACTTCTATCTCTTCACTAATAGGAAATTTTTCCCAACTTTTAACTTTAAAGCTTCTGAATAGGTTTACTAGAAAGAAGGTAGTAGTTTTTAGTGTTTTTTTACAAGCCTTATTTTGGTTAGCTCTTTTAATTCCCGGAATTCTTTTTTTGAATCATACAACTCAATCACATCTCCCTGTTATAATTCTTATATCTTTATATGCTTCACTTATTGTTTCTGGAGCACTTGCAGGTCCTGCCTGGAATTCTTGGATGAAAGATATTGTTCCTTCTGATAAACTTGGAAGATACTTTGCAAAAAGGAATAGGATTGCAGGGACCATTGCATTTGTCTGTATGATTATAGCAGGATTAGTTCTGGACCACTTCAAAAAAACACAAGTTTTATATGGATTTTTTATTTTAATTTTCTTTTCTTTTTTATTCAGAGGATTATCAGGGTATTTATTTACAAAGCATTATGAACCTAAGTTCAAGAATGATAAGAAGTCTTATTTTAGTTTTTCGCAATTCTTGAACAATATGCCCTTCAATAATTTTGGGAGATTTGTATTATTCATGGCCTTGCTAAATTTTGTTATTGCGATTGCTTCTCCTTTTTTTGCAGTGTATCTACTAAGAGAAAAAGGGCTTAGCTATACAACTTATATGATTTTAACGATGATTATGCCCCTTGCCACTATCACTACGATGTCTTATTGGGGGAAGATTTCAGATAGTTTGGGGAATATTAAAATAATGAAATTCACTGCCTTCTTTATAGCCCTTATCCCCTTTATCTATTTTGGTTCTAATTTTATCTCCAACATTCCTTTCTTTTTAGCATTCTTAGTTTGTATGGAACTGCTCGCAGGGGTTAACTGGGGAGGTTTCAATCTTTCCGTTGCTAATTTTTTATTCAGATCAGTCTCAAGAGAGAAAATAACCTACTGCTCGGCATACATGAATCTTTTGGGAGGCGTGGGAGTATTTCTTGGAGCAACCATTGGAGGGCTCTTAGCCTCTATAAATTTTTGGAATCCAATCCTTTTGGTTTTCTTAATCTCAGGTACGGGGAGGTTCTTAGTCTATTTTTTATTGCTTCCTAAAATAAAAGAAAGAGTAGAAGAGAAATCTGATTATTATCGAAAAGGATTTATTTCTAATTTAACTATCAGTCCAAGATTTTTTAATCATATGGGAGACATAGTTTATTTTAAACAAACATTTAATAAAATAAATTTATCAAAAATCTTTAATTTCTTTAAGAACTAGTTGGATAATCTCTCTTCTAGTTTTTTTCGGGTTTTCTTTTCGTATTCTCAAACCAACACTAGCACATCTAATCGAGAATATTCTTTCTCTCTTACTAAATCTGTTTTGTTCATTTAATAGTTTCTTTATTAGTTCTTCATCCAGCTCTTTTGGAAACTCTAATTTCTTATCCAAGATATCATACACAGAAGCAATTAGTATAAGTTCCTTCTTTTTCATAATTTTCCTAAGAAATATTTGTTTTTAAACATTGACTAAATGTTTAAAGATGCTAATTTTTCTTTTATCTTTAACAACTCTTCTTCA
The DNA here is from genome assembly GCA_964530285.1 of Candidatus Woesearchaeota archaeon. Taxonomy (GTDB): domain Archaea; phylum Nanobdellota; class Nanobdellia; order Pacearchaeales; family GW2011-AR1; genus CAKZRD01. The sequence continues at coordinate 2,257 of CAZGZN010000018.1, read as the reverse complement.
AGATCATCAACTTTCTTTGGTTCTTCTTTATTTACAACATTTCTATTTTTAATCTTTTTTAAGTTCTTCCCTTGTTGTATCTCTTCTTTATCCATCATCTTTTTTATTTGTTCATCAATCGGCATTAATTTGTCTAACTTACCCACCCCTTCCCTAAGACTTGTCATTACTTCATCAAAAAGTTCTCTATAGTGGATCTTTTTTGTTCGGGTTAGAGCAAGATTTTTTAAAATTTTTTTTAAATATAAGGTATCCATTTGCATTCTTAAAAGCTCTGACTTCCCAGAAATATACTTTGACTTGTCAAAGTGAACATAAACCTTGTTTGAAGCTGTCATTCTAGACCTTATCAAAAACTAAGGAATCAACTTCCTCAATCTTCTTCTTTATATTGTCCAAGTTTAAATTAATATCACTCATTTCACTATCCTCTTTTACTTTCATTTCCTTAATTTTGTTCAGAATCGCTTCGGCTTCGCTAAGATTTTTTTTCACAAAACCTAATTCTTTCTTAGCAGCTCTGAACTTATCAATTCTTACAAAAATAGATTCTGGACCTTCAATCGTTCTAACTTTATCTCGAATTGTAGGGATCCTCTCAACAGGTTCAGAAGTTCCCTCGCTGGGTAAGAATTTCTCATGTTTCTTTATTTCTTCAGGTTCTTGTTCATTTAATGGCACAGAAGGAATCGACCCCTCTTCTTCATGAGACTCTGCCTCTTCATTGACTGCAGATTTAATTATATTTCTATTAAAATCCTCGTTAAAGCTTGGAGGTAACGATGGAAGGCCTCTTTCAGCTCCCTCACGCGGGAGATCTGGAATTGGAGGTAGCTCTGGAACTCTAACTTCCTCTTTTTTTTTGAACAATACCATGAGATTAGTCTACTAAGTCTATTTTTATAGTTTTATCTTAATTATAAAATGACAACAGGGCAAATAGAAAGGTATTTAAGAGGTTCTTTTTTTATGTTTCCATGCAAACAAATTTTCTTAAACACCTCATAGAGAATGTTGCTGGAACACCGGCCATCCCAATAATCTCAATACTTGAGGGAAAAAAAGATGTAAATGAATTTCTAATTGCGAAGAAGATGGACATGACCATAAATCAGGTTAGAAATATTCTATACAAACTCTCTGCGGAAGGATTAGTAGCTTTCATAAGAAAAAAAGATAAAAGGAAAGGATGGTATATTTATTTCTGGACACTAAATCCTTACAAATGTTTGTTAAAAATCGAATCAGAGTTGATTGGAGAAATACAAAAACTCAAGGAAGTCTTGCACTCTAGGGAAACAAAAAGGTTTTATATTTGTAAGGCCTGTAACATAGAACTCACAGAAGAGAAAGCACTTGAACATGATTTCACCTGTGAAGAATGTGCAGGGCTCTACGAACTAGCAGATAATAGTCAAATCATTAAAGATTTAACAAACAAGATTGTTCGAAAAGAAAGAGATCTTGGCTCAATCAAAAAAGAGATTGAATTATTAGAAGAAGAGGCACAAAAGCAAAAAGAGAAAAAACAAAGAAAGGCTGCTCTCGAAGAAAAAGTTCTTAAGGAAAAGAAAAAACAGGAACGAAAAAAGGCAAGAGAAAAAGAAAAAACTAAATTAAAAAAAATCTCCCCAAAAAAATTCTCCAAAAAAATTCTCAAGAAAGTTATAAAGAAAACCAAACCAAAAAAAATTCTCAAAAAGAGGAAATAAAAATGGCTTGGTTTGAAAATAAATTTAACAGAAGGTATTCTACAAGAAGAAACAATTCCATTTCTAGAAGATACTACAAAAGAAATCCTCTGTTTACTCTTTCGATGACTGGAAAAATAATTGTTGCTAATGTTTTATTCTTTTTAGCATTCTACATTTCTCTTCTAATTTTAGGTTCAACTCCCGAAGATTATTCTCTTCTTTTGAGAAACATTGCCCTACAACCTCTAAATATCTTAGAAGGAAGAAAACTTTGGACACTCTTTACTCACATGTTCATGCATGCAGGAATCAGCCATCTCTTAATGAATATGTTATCTATGGTATTTCTAGGAAATTTTGTGGAAAGACTCTTAGGTAAGAAAAGATTTTTGAGATTATATCTCCTTGGGGGATTAGTTTCAGCAATTTTCTTTGTCTTATTTGCAGGATTTTTTGGAACAACAATTGTTGGAGAAAGACTTTTTGGGAACCCTCTTACCTTTGCTGTTGGTGCTTCTGGGGCAATATTTTGTCTTGGAGGGTTATTGGCAATGCTAACTCCC
>CAZGZN010000017.1:0-10839 GCA_964530285.1 Candidatus Woesearchaeota archaeon | reverse complement strand
TCTTTAAATCTCCCGTGGGATAAATCGCAGGATGAGCAGGATCTGTTTTCTTTCCCTCATAAGGTTTTTCTTTAACTGCATATTTTACTAATTGAGTGAACTTTTTTAATTTTTCGAGTATCTCCTTAAAGTTTATATCAGGATATTTTTGAGAAGAAGTTCTTGGATATGAAATCAAACCCCCAAGATAAAGATTTTGTGCAATCTTAGAAGTCTGTGCAGGACTTAATTTGAAAAAGCGATATGCTTCTGTTTGTAGGGTAGTTAAATCAAATGGAACAGGAACCGGAACTTGTTGTTCTCGAATTTGTGTTTCTGCGATTCCCTTCATCCCATTTAATCTTTCAAACTTGGCAAGCTCTTTTTTATCCCCTATATTTTTTCCGTAATCTACTTCTAAAAATTGATTCTTTCGGTCTTTTACAGTTAGGTAAACTTGCCAAAAGGGGGTTGGCTTGAAATTTTTTATTTCCATCTCTCTATCATAAACAATTTTCAGAGCAGGACCCTGTACTCTTCCTATAGAAAGAATTCTAAATCTTCCTGTTTGAGAAAGTGCCTTCATCAATCCTCTTGAAAGATTGATTCCATAGAACCAGTCAAGAAAATGCCTAGTTTCTCCAGAATAAGCTTCGCTCCAATTCAAAGTTGATTGTAAATTTTCAAAAGACTTCTGTAATTCATCTTTAGTTAAAGAGGAAAATTTCATTCTTTTGGCCCCTTTTTCTGCATTCTTTCCTCCAAGAAATCGAACAACGTTCCAACCGATTACCTCTCCTTCAACATCATAATCTGTTGCAACAATAAAACTATTTGCTTTTTTTGCTAATTTCTTCAAGGATTCATAAAATCTTTTTGTATATACTGCTTTAGATTTTTCGTGTGCAGGAGCCCAATCGATTTCAAAATTAGGAAATTCTCCCCTAGCTTTTACTTGACTAACCCCAAAAAGATGACCTGCAGCACAACCCACAATGAATTCTTTTCCATTTTTTTCAAATTCATAAAAAGAAGTTCCATTTTTTTCTTTATGTTTCCTATCAGAATTATTACTTAATGCAGCAGCAATTTTCTCAGCAGCTTGAGGCTTCTCTGTAACGATGAGCGTTATCTTTCCTAAAGAAACCCCTCCAGTCTCTTCTTTTTCTTTCTTATCACTAACTCCTATTACTTTCTTTTCTTTTTTCTCTTTAGTTTCAATAGATTTTTTTTTAGGCATTAGCAAATCAATTTAGACTAGTTATTTAAGTCTTTGTTTGCAACCAGAGTATATATTTGTTTTGTTTGCAAACTTTTATGTCTAACTAATGTTTGTATGTATCTTATATCAGCACCGGCCCCTTTTTTCTTTTCTTTTGATTGTCCCTCAAAGATTCTTGTTCTTGATTGTGCTTCGCACTCGATAGAAACGCCCTTGAAAATAACTCTGCGGACGCAGGTCGCCAGAACTCCGTTTCGTTCGAAAGCTGGCGATGCAACTAACATCTGAATTTAAAGAAGGTGAATTTTGAGAGATGGAGTGAGCAGAGGCAAACCACGGCGAGCGACCTCCAAAATTCAATTTGGGAGAGCAGGGGAAAAACGAAGTTTTTAGCGAAGCGACCCTGCGAACCGTTAAATTCCGAGGTGATATAGGACACCAAAAATGTCAAAATTCCTAGAAAGATTTAAATAGTCGTAAACTATACAAAAAGAATGGAAAAGATAAAGTCTTTTGCAAAGGAATTTAAAGAATTTTTAAAAGAATACAAAATAGTTGGATTAGCTATTGCTTTCATAATGGGAATGGCTGCAACTACCTTGATGAAATCTCTAGTTGATAATGTAATCATGCCCCTAATTACTCCTTTTATTGCTGGAGGTGCATGGAGAGAAGCAATTCTAACATTGGGCCCAATACTAATAAAGTGGGGCCAATTTTTAGCAGACTTTTTGTATTTTCTAATCTTGGCTCTCTCAGTTTTCTTGTTTGCTAAATACTTCTTGAAAGAAGAGAAAGTTGCTAAAAAATAATTGTATATGAAAAGGAATTTCAAAAAGAATAAACTTTGGTTTAAGGCAAAAATTCTAAAAAAGAAATACTAAAATATCTCAGAAAACCAAAACAAAAAGATTATAAAGCCCGAGTTATTCACTAGTTTGAGGTGATGAAAATCGGAAGAATAATCTCTTTTGTTTCTGTAAAAGGAGGAGTTGGAAAAACAACAATTTCTTTAGAAACAGCTGTATGCTTAGCAAATGAATTCAATAAAAGAGTATTATTGATTGATGGAAATATTTCTGCGCCAAACGTTGGACTTTATTTAGATCTAACACATAAAACATCGCTACAAGATGTTTTGAACGGAACAAGCTTTCAAAACGCAGTCTATGAGTGCTATGGAGTGGATGTTATTCCTGCGGCACTTAATAATTATGATAAGACAGACATACTAAAACTGAAAAGAATCGTAGAAAAAATAAAGAATAGGTATGACTTTATAATCCTTGATTCTTCCCCCCATTATTCTGAGATGATCCCTATTGTTGCAGCCTCTGAAATGATTTTTGTAGTAACAACCCCTGATACAGTTACACTGAACACAAGTTTAAAAGCAGCCAAACTAGCAAGACAAAATGGCACACCCATTGAAGGGATAATTGTTAATAGAATCAAAGACCCACTTTACGAAATGAACTGTGAAGAAATAGAATGGACATCTGGACTTCCAGTTATAGGAAAAATAAAAGAAGAAAAAAAGATGATTCAGTGTTTATTTTATAAAAAACCCCTGATGATACAAAACCCCAAGAGCAAGTCTTCTGAAGAAATAAGAAAAATTTGCCAAATGTTCTCTGGAGAAATAGAAAAGAGAAACTGGTTTGTAGAAAAATTCTTAAAAAACTCCGAGAGATCAATGCGGAAAGAACGGGTGAATCGAGAATTATTAAGAAAAAAGATGTACTAAAATTTTCAAATAGAAGAAAGTTATCTATCCTTAAGGAAGGTTTATTAATTATAAGGTTTATTATGTATTATGGAAAAGAAAAAAATATTTACCTTAATCTTTCTGATTTTAATGATTATCTTTATTTCTGTAACATTCTTATTTATAAGTCCAGCAGAAATTGTTAAATTGATAGGTATAGAGAACTCATATCTGTTTTTGGGAATTGTTGCATTTCTTGGAGGAATTTCATTACTAATCCCATTCCCATATTATGTAATCACATTCTCACTTGGAGCAGCTGGACTGAACCCATTTCTACTAGGATTATTTGCAGGGATGGGAACTTTGCTGGGGGATACAACATCCTACTATCTAGCCTATTTCGGGAAGAAGGTCTTAACAAAAAAAGAACCAGAATTTCTAAAAAGAATTTTTAATTTTACCTCAAAAAAGAATCCTATTAAATTTTTAATTTTCGCATTTTTTTACTCTTGTTTTATCCCGTTGCCTGACGATTTATTTATGATCCCTGCAGGAATGATAAGATACCCATTTAAACGATTAGCTATTGCAATGGGTTTAGGAAAAATCGTTTTAAATACTTTTATTGCGTTCGCAGGATTTTACGGTTGGAATATTTTGGTTACCTAGGAATATTCTAGAACTGCCTTTATTCTTCTTACACCTGCAGACGAACTTTCCTCTTTAAGAATCCTAAATTTCCCTAGCTCAGAAGTATTTTTAACATGAGGCCCTGCACAGATTTCCCTAGAAAAATCACCTATAGAATAAACCTTCACCCTATCTTTATATTTTGAATCAAAAACCCCTTGTGCTCCTCTTTTCTTTGCATCCCCTACAGACATCTCTTCGCAAACAACATTGTGTTTCTCCCGAATAATATCATTAACTAAATCTTCAACTTGTTTAATTTCCTCAGAAGTCATTTTTCTATCAAGATTAAAATCAAATCTCAATCTTTCAGGAGTTATATTCGAACCTTTCTGAAATATTTCCGGATTTTTCAAAACAACCCTTAAGGCCTGATTCAATAAATGTGTAGCAGTATGCAATCTTGTAGTTGACTCGGAATCATCAGCTAAACCTGACTTGAAAGTCCCTGCAGAGGCAGTTCTGGAGAGTTCTTGATGTTTTTTATTCTCCCCTTCAAAACTTTCCAAATCAACTTTAATCTTCTCCTCTTGTGCTAGTTCAGAAGTCATCTCAATCGGGAAACCATAACTTTGGTAAAGCAAGAAAGCATCTTTTCCAGAAAGTTTCTTGGAATCTTTAGTCATCTTAGCAAATAAGTTCATTCCTTTTTCAAGAGTTTCCAAAAACTTGTTTTCTTCTTTTTCTAATTCTTCCAAAATCTTTTTCTTGTTCTTTTTCAAGAGCTCATAATCTTCATAAATTTCAAAAACAGGCTCAACAATATTACAAACAAAATTCTGTAAATCTAGATTCCTTCCGTGCCTTATCGCTCTTCGAATCAATCTCCTTAAAACATATCCTTGTCCTGAATTAGAGGGCACAATACCGTCAGAAATAATAAATACCGCTGCTTTTAGATGGTCTGCAATAATTCTCATCTTTTTTTCATTTCCCCTATAGCTCTTCTTGGATAGCTTTTCTATTTCTTTTATAATCGGTTGCCAAACCTCCGTCAAATAATTGTCATCAAAACCATTCAAAACAGCAAGAGTTCTTTCAACCCCTCCCCCAAAATCAATATTTTTTTGTTTTGCTAAAACATAATTACTTTCTTTGTCTTTAACATACTGCATTAAAACATCATTTCCTATTTCGACCCAGCCCTTATCTTTAGGATTAAAAATCTTTGGAGCTTTTTTATGGTTTTCCTTCCAGAAAAATTGTTCGGTACAAGGCCCGCAAGGGGTGTTCTTGCTAGGCAGTTCCCAGAAGTTGTCCTTCTTCCCAAGGAGAGCAATTCTATCATTTGAAACGCCTAAATCCCGCCAAGTTTTAATAGACTCTTCATCTTTTTCAATTCCTTCTTCTCCCCCAAAAACACTAACCGCATATCTCCCTAAAGGAATTCCTAGACATTTTGTATGGAATTCAAAAGTCATTTTGATTGCCTCTCCCTTAAAGTAATCTCCCAAACTCCAATTTCCGAGCATTTCAAAAAAGGTATGATGAATCTCATTCCCCACCTCTTCAATATCTCCAGTCCTAATGCACCTCTGTACATTTACCAATCTTTTTCCTTGAGGATGCTTCTCTCCAAGCAAAAAAGGAACAAGAGGATGCATTCCTGCCGTTGTGAATAACACTGTCGGATCATTCTCTGGGACTAAAGAAGAGTTCTTTATTTCTTGGTGACTCTTGCTTATAAAAAATTTCAAATATTTCCCTATTAGTTCTTCTCTAGTTATTTCCATAAAAAAACAACTAAAAAGATATTTTTAAGGGTTTGGATAGAATGACCCGAAATCTAAACCTAAAAAATAGGCCACCCCTTGCGAAAACCTTTATAGCGAAATTCTCTGCATAAATTTTGTTGAACCTGAAAAACAAAACTAAGAAAAGTTTTTCCGGGGTTAGTGAGAAAATTTCTTTTTGTTAAAAAGAGAAGAGTCTGTGGACTAAAGGGGAATCGAACACTTCAACTCGAAGGAGTTGGAGCTACCGAAAAAGTTGTTTTTTTTTGAGTACCTGAGGATTGTCCTTACAATTGAAGAATAAGATTCATGGACTCACCGGGAATCGAACCCAGACCACCCGACTGCCAGCCGGATATTCTACCCTTGAACTATAAGCCCCAAATAACAAAAAGAGTTAAGTTTTAAATACTTTAACATTCAACCAAGAACATGATTGCAATAGTATACTCTTTAATAGCTGTAATAGTAATCAGTTTAGTCTCACTCATAGGAATTTTATTTTTGAACATAAAAACCGAAAAACTAAAAAGGATAATTATTTATCTAGTAAGTTTTTCAGCAGGAGCCCTATTCGCAGATGCATTTCTTCATTTAATCCCAGAAGCATCTGAAAACTTCTCCCCCGAGATTTCTGCTTTTGTTATCCTCTTTGGAATCTTTATATTTTTATTTTTAGAAAAGATAATCTTATGGAACCATTGTCATATACCTATTACAAAAAATCATATCCATAGTTTTGTCTACATGAATCTAATTGGAGATTTACTCCATAACTTCTTAGATGGTTTAATAATTATATCTAGTTTTATGATATCAACTAAACTGGGAATTGCCACAAGTTTAGCAGTTTTCTTCCACGAAATTCCTCAAGAGATAGGAGACTTTGGAATTCTTGTTCATGGAGGGATAAAACCAAAAAAAGCAATTTTAATTAATCTTCTTATAGCAATGAGTGCTGTACTTGGAGCTTTTTTTGGATTTTTTTTGTTTTCATTTATATTTAAATTTGAAAGTATTATCCTTCTAATTGCAGCAGGAGGATTTATCTATATTGCCGGAAGCGATTTAATTCCAGAACTCCATAAGCAAAACAACTGGAAGAATTCTTTAATCCAGATATTCTTCTTTATAACGGGAATTTTAATTATCGCATCCCTGCTCTTTCTATAATAGAAAACTATTAAAACAAAATAAAACTGGAAAAATAATGGAAGAACAAGATTGTCTTTTTTGTAACATGATTTCTGGAAAAATACTTGTAGATAAAATAAAAGAAACAGATAACTTCATTGTAATCCGAGACAAATTTCCACTTACGCCTGGGCACACACTAATAATCTCTAAAAAACATTATGATAATCTACTACAGATGCCAAATCTTTTGGGAAGTGAACTATTGAACCTAATAAAAGAGACCTATCTTAAGCTTGCAAAAGAAATTCAGTCCGAGGGATTCAATCTAATTCAAAATAATTTTCATGCGGCTGGACAGGCAATAGATCACCTTCATTTTCATATAATCCCAAGAAAACAAAATGATGGAGTAAAATTAAACTAATGGATTTTCAAGAATATCAAGAGAGAGCAAAAAGCACAGCAATATATCCAAAAACAAAACCTTCATGGGTTTATCCTGCATTGGGTCTCGCAGGAGAATCTGGAGAAATCTTTGAGAAATTAAAGAAAGCACTAAGAGACGAACAAGGAAAGATATCCGATGATCGTTTAATCTTATTGAAAAAAGAAATTGGGGATGTTTTATGGTATCTTGCAACACTTTCAACAGAACTTAATTTAAATTTTAATGAAATAGCCGAAGAAAACCTACAAAAGCTCCTATCTAGAAAAGAAAGAAACACCCTCCATGGAAGTGGAGATACAAGATAGTCTAAATGGCTCTGCCGAGTGCTGACCTCGGGACCTCGGCCTTATGAGAGCCGCGCTCTACCGCTGAGCTACAGAGCCTTGAATAAGAGTATGGATGGGTGTTTTTAAAGTTTCTGGAGTGTTAAATACATTCTACCAAGACATTAGAAATATTTAAAAGTTCAAATAAACTAATTTCTCCATGGAAAATATTACCTTAAAAACTATTGCTCCGGAAATCGCAGAAGCAATAATAAACTTCCCAGGGATTACAACCCTAATAAGAATTCTTCAAGCAGCAGGAATAGCCATTATAATTTATTTTGTTTTCTTAGTTTTAGGATGGATAATTCAATACAAAAAATTCACGAAAATCGTATGTATAGAAAGAACATTGGACAGAATAGAAGAATTACTTAAGAAGATAGAAGAATACATAGACCCAGCTAAGGCAAAAAAAGAAAAATAGATTCTCTTAGTCTAGTCCGCATCAAGACTATGAACTCTCTTTAGATATTCTCTTTCCGAATCAGAAAGATCTTCCAGTTCCATGCTCTCCTCTGTTTTTTTCATATTTCCTCCCACTTGTTTATTTTAGAGGGTTTAAAATCCTTCTGGTCTAAAGTTTGTATAGATAAATTAAAATTCAAATCCAGAGACCAAAAAAGAATTAGTTGAACCCCAGACCTGATGGATATCCAACTAACTTAGAACAACAAATAAAGCTGGTCCAGAGTTTTCTACCCATAGATTTTAGAATAAATCAAAGTTTATAAATTTATTGACACTCGAGAACAAGGGTTAAATTTGACACTGTTAAAGGTTTTCCTTCCTTAGAAATAAATTGTTCAGAGTCTACACTAACCTCAGAGAGATTCAAGTTTTTTTCTTTCAAAAACTTCTTTCTAACAATCTCCTCAACATCAACAGCTTTAGAAATGAATTTCCCTCTGGACTTAATAGTAACCTTCTTCAGATTTTCAGAATTAAACTGCATAATCACTGCAGTAACATATTTCATAAGAGGTTTATTCCCAACAAAAATTAATCCCGGCTCGTTGGTTTTTTTATTCAGATTACTCATTTTCTTCTAAAATCTTTTTATCATTTTTCTTTAATCTTGTTACATATCCTGCAACCATGTTTCGTGTTTTTTTACTCGGCATTTCCTTACCTAACATTTTTTTATTAGATTCGAAGTCTGAACCTATTACTCCGGGCTCTTTTCCAAAGATTCCCAATGCGATTCTCTTAATTGCCTTTGTCTTGATTCTTCCCATATAGAATCCTTCATTTCTGGCTTTTTAAGGTTTATTGTTCTTCAATTTTCGAAATATCTTCAACTAACTTCAAAAGGTGCACTTTCTCAACCATCTTTTTAGGAGCATCACCTCTAAGAAAAATCTTAACCTTTCTCCCAGGAAGATTAAATTTCCTCAAATCCCTCAAAATTTCAGTTTCGTCCACCCTTTTTTTATTAAAAAATAATATTAAAATTTCTGGATTAGAAGAAACTGCAATAATCTTTGTTATATCCTGTTTAATAATTTCTAATTCACCCAAACCCCTTTTCTCTAATAGAAATTTAGATTCTTCCAAAAATAAATCTTTTTTAGAAATTTTCTTTATTTTGGCCGCCTTTTTAGGGCTATTTTTTACTTCGGAAGAATTGATTTCTATGTCATTGAATTTAGGTTCGTGAAAATCTTTTTTTTCAGTTTCTTCTAAGGAGATTATTTGACTATCTTGTAAACCTTTTTCAATAGAAGAATTCTCAAGTTTCCGAGTAACCTCCTCTAATTGTTTTTTAACAATCTCCTCAATCTTTTCTTTTGAAATTTGTTGTTTTTGTATATCTTCCCAAATTTGCTGACCTAAAACCCGTTCTTGTCCAATTACTCCAAAAGATTCGTCTTTTTCTCCAAGAGCTTCCATAGCCTTATCATCTGAAAGAAGATGGTATTTCCAGAATAATTTCTCTCCCTTTTTAATTGGAACTGCAAAATCTCTTATAGACCTCAAAGCAACACGCGTAACAGGATTTTGCTTTTCATCATCTAAGATTCTATTCTCCCTTAATTTCTTGAATGCATCTATTTCTGGTTCTTTGAGATTCGAGATAAAACTTTCTAATCTTTCTTCTTGACCAGGAATTAAATAAAGAGGGGAAGCACCAACTCTCAGACTAGAAAGCTTTAATCTTCTTTCTTTCAGAAGCTCAGACAAAATTGCAGAGGTAAATGTAAGATTCATATTAACTACTTTTGTTAAATGAACTGGCAAACTAGGACCTCTCTCAGAGATAAATTCAATAATCTTCTGCTTTGCATCCAAGATATTCACACTCATAGTTTTAGCCACCCAGATTCATAATAGGAAACATCTCCTTCATCGTCTACAATTGCAATTAAAAGTTTTTTATGTGTAGAATGGGCAACCCTGTTTTTTGCAGAAAATTCTTGCATAGGCATCTTACTATGTTCAGACAAACAAAAAAGAATCCACCTTGCATGGTCTTCTCCAATCTCTGAACCTTTTTTATAAACTCTAAAATCTGCTCCAAACTTTAATGCACTTTTTACAATATTCCCTTTTTTTCTTAAATCTTTAAAAACAAGGTATTTAATTAGAAAATTCTTATCTTTCGTTTCGAATTTTTTTATCAGAGAACTTAAAACGATCTCTTTATTCCTGAAATCAAAAACTTGCATTTTATTAGACTCAACCAAAAAAACGGATTCTACCGGAGAGTATATAATCTTCTCATCACCTTTTTCTCCAAATCTTTCTTTTTCAAATAAACTAAAAGCCAGACTATCATTAGAAAAGATTCCTCCCGATGTAAAATAAGATTTAACCTTCATAATAAAAGATAATCCTTGCCATATATAAACTTTTTCTAAAGCTTTATTAATCCCCTTTTCTTTAAGAAAATATGAAAACAAAAAGAGGATTATCTCTCCCTGCAGATTTTACTGGTTGGTTCATCTTGGGAATATCTATCTTAGTCGTAGTAATAATCATCTCCTTAACACTAAAAGGAAAACTTTCTGGAGGAATTGACTATTTCAAGAGTCTTTTAAGGTTTGGAAAAGGATGAAAAAAAGAAAAGAAAAGAAAGCAGAAATAGGAAGTGAGTCTATAATAATTTGGATAGTAGTTATAGCTGTAGTTATCCTAGCAATAATCTTTGTTTCCAGAATGGACATAAACACCATGATAAAGAATCTCCCCGGATTTTCAGGCCCAGAAGACGAAGATAAAGAAATAGAAGGAATAGACGAATCAATGTTTTTTGATTGTAAATATCCTATTGGCTATATTGGTCAAGACAAGAAGTTATATCTAACTAATTTAGAAGGATTGAGGGAAGATCAAAAAATTCTTGAGGAATCTAGCTTGACTTACGATGCTTCCAAAAAAGAAATATTCTTCTTAAAATCTTCGATTGCCAAATTAGAAGAAGGATGGAAAGATGGAGTTCTACAGAATATATATAATGTTCGTTTAACTGACGAAGGAAAAGAGGTGGTTACAAATCCTTTTTTATCAAAAATAGGGATTAGTGTAATTCAGGAAAATCAAAGAGAAAAAATAGTAGAAAATATAAGACTTCTTGAAGATGCTAAGTTTTA
>CAZGZN010000016.1:1056-11136 GCA_964530285.1 Candidatus Woesearchaeota archaeon | reverse complement strand
AAATACACATTTCTTTCAAAATTCCTACTCGCACTAACTTTTGTTATTCCCGTTTTACTATTTGATAACTTAGGGATTGTCGCACTAATAAGTTCTATTTGGGGATTCCTCCTTTTAACCTTGATGAGTTTAAGAATTGCAAAAAAGAACAATGAAAAGCCAATTCTTATAGTGGGTGAACATTTATTAATTGCAGCAGGAGTTATTGTTATAACTTATCTCCTAGGGAGAGCAGTAGGAAAATGGTTTGGTTAGTCTTTCAATTTGGATTACGAAAATATAATTGAGTGGAGTAACTATCCAAAATAGCTTTTCTTTTTGTTGTTAGAGTTCTCAGAATAGTTTTTATCTAGCGTTCTTATAATCTTCGCCAAATTAAGCTTTTCATTATTCCAAATACCCGAAATCTCATTGATTATCTCTGCCTCTTTCTCTTCTGAATAGATAGTATCTGCAAGAATCTGTTTGAATTGGATTTTAGCTAGTTCTTTATAGATTCTTCTGATTTCTTCCCAATCAGAATCCTTAAGATTTTTTAAAACATTCATTATAAACATTGGCGTTGCCTGAGGATTCAAAAAAGTTTCAAGCAAATGTAAATATGATGAGACCTTCTCATTCATTTTTCTCCTTATATCCCTCAGGATGATTCCTCTAGCTTCCGTAAACGCCTTAGATACATCAAAATCTTCCTCGAGTTTATTCCAATCTGGAAGTTGATATTTCGTCCGGATTAGTTCATACTCTTCAAAAATTTCATCCAGATCCTTACAATCTTCATCTACCATAAAATTCTTAAACTGGAAGCATTTATAAAACTTCGTAGACTAAAAATATTTTGCCTGTGTAGCTCAGCTGGTTAGAGCACCACATTGGTAATGTGGAGGTCGTGAGTTCAATCCTCATCACAGGCTTATTAAATTCATAGAACAGATTAATTACACACAGGTTTAATTATAATGGAAACTATAGAGATTTCCTTATTTTCTATGTCATTTGGGAATTACTGAACTAGTAGCAAGGGAACAAAGAATTTACTTATTCTCATTAATGACTGCCTGTGCAGCAGCCAATCTGGCTATTGGAATCCTAAAAGGAGAACAAGAAACATAGTTTAATCCAATACTATGACAAAACTCAATTGTTAATGGATCTCCCCCGTGCTCCCCACAAATGCCCATCTTCATATTCTCTCGAGCAGTTCTACCTTTCTCAATCGCAATTTTCATCAATCCTCCAACACCCACCTTGTCGATAGATTGGAAGGGGTCTCTTTCATAAATTCCCATTGCAACATATTGATTCAAAAATCTTCCAGCGTCATCTCTAGAAAAACCACAAGTCATCTGGGTAAGGTCGTTTGTTCCAAAAGAAAAGAATTCAGCTTCTTTAGCAATATCATCTGCAGTCAATGCACCCCTTGGAACCTCAATCATTGTTCCAACAGAATATTCAATCTCAACTGACTGTTCTTCCATAACTTTTTTAGCAATAAATTCAACAATTCTTTTCTGATTTTCAAATTCTTTTACATTTCCAACAAGGGGGATCATAACTTCTGGGATAATTTTCTTTCCGGATTTTGTAATCTCTGCGGCCGCCTCAAAAACAGCTCGAGATTGCATTTCAGAAATCTCAGAGTAGGTAATTCCAAGTCTACATCCCCTATGTCCAAGCATGGGATTAAACTCATGCAAGTCTTCAATTTTCTTCTTTAAAACATCCGTAGAAACCCCAAGTTCTTTAGAAATTTCGTTAATGTCTTTTTCTTCCTTAGGTAAAAACTCATGCAAGGGAGGATCAAGATATCTTATTGTCACGGGAAGACCCTCCATGATTTCAAACAATTCTTTAAAATCTTTCCTCTGCATAGGTAAAATCTTAGCAAGAGCTTTTTCTCTGCCCTCTTTTGTTTCAGCCAGAATCATCTCTCTAACCGTTTTAATTCTTGTCTCTTCAAAGAACATATGTTCAGTCCTACATAAACCAATTCCCTCTGCACCAAATTTTAATGCTTGTGTTGCGTCAACAGGGGTATCTGCATTCGTTCTAACCCTCAACTTTCTTATTTCATCTGCCCAAGACATTAACTTTGCAAAATTCCCAGAAAGCTCTGGCTCAACTAAATCAACTGCACCCAAAAAGACCTCTCCCGTAGAACCATCTAGGGAAATTATATCTCCCTCTTTAATAGAATTATCTTTTACTTCTAAGACTTTATCTCTTTCAGAGACAGTTATCTCAGAACAACCTGCAACGCAACATTTACCCATCCCCCTAGCAACAACAGCAGCATGAGAAGTCATTCCTCCTCTGGCAGTAAGAATTCCTTGAGAAGCATGCATTCCTTCGATATCTTCTGGAGAAGTTTCAGTTCTGACTAAGATAACTTTCTCTCCTTCTTGAGCTAAGTCATGTGCCTTTTCCGCACTAAAAACAACCTTCCCAACAGCAGCACCAGGAGATGCAGGTAAACCCTTTGTTAAAAGTGTTTTAGTTATCTTAGATTTAGAATCAAGTTGCTTATGAAGTAACTGATTTAAAGATTCTGCATCGACTTTTAAAAGAGCTTCTTTCTTGGTCAGAAGACCTTCACTAACCAAATCAACAGCAATATTTACTGCTGCTGCAGCAGTTCTCTTTCCATTTCTTGTTTGTAACATAAATAGTTTACCTTTTTCAATGGTAAACTCCATGTCTTGCATATCTTTATAGTGTTTTTCAAGTTTGGAACGAATTTCAAGGAGTTGGTTATAAACTTCGGGGTTTTCCTTAGCTAACTTTTCCATGGTCTCGGGAGTTCTTATTCCTGCAACAACATCTTCTCCTTGAGCATTCATCAAATATTCTCCATAAAATTCATTCTCTCCTGTAGAGGGGTTTCTTGTGAAACAAACACCTGTTCCAGAATCATTTCCCATATTTCCAAAAACCATCTCCTGAACATTAACCGCAGTTCCAAGTAAACCTGAGATGTGATTCATTCGTCTATATGCGATTGCCCTAGAATTATTCCAAGAATCGAAAACGGCGTAAATCGCCATCTTTAATTGTTCAAAACTATCCGACGGAAACATCTGACCCGTTTTTTGATGGATGAGTTCTTTGTATCCAAAAATGACCTCCTTGAAATCTCCTGCATTTAATTCCAAATCCAATTTAACACCTTTTTTGTTTTTAACAGATTGTAAAACTTCTTCAAAATAATGATGTTCTACTCCCATGACAACATTTCCAAACATTTGCATAAATCTTCTATAAGAATCATAAGCAAATCTTGGGTTCTCTGTATTTTTCACAAGAGCCTCAACCGTTTCATCATTCAAACCAAGATTGAGAATTGTGTCCATCATACCAGGCATTGAAACAGCCGCACCACTTCTCACAGAAACCAAAAGAGGATTTTCAATATCTCCCAATTTCTTACCTGTGTTTCTTTCTAATTCATCTAATCTTTCTCTTATCTGAACCAAGATTTCATTAGATAAAGCTTTCTCATTCTTATAAAACAAATCGCATGCCTCAGTAGTAATAGTAAATCCTCTAGGAATAGGCAAACCTAAAGAAGTCATATCTGCAAGATTGGCTCCCTTGCCTCCCAGAAGCTCTTTCATCTCCTTTTTTCCATCGTTAAATGAATAAACATATTTTATCATGAATTATTTTTTGATTTTTGCTTTATAAATCTTTGCCAAGTTTTTTCAAGAAAAATAGACAATAAGCGAAAACTTAAAAACCCTTCGAACCATCTAACTAAATGGTGAAATCTGCAGCAAAAATTATTGTTTCTGGAACGGTTCAAGGAATCTTCTTCAGAAACTTCACAAAAGAAAATTCAGACAAATTGAATTTAAAGGGCCACATTAGAAATTTAGAAGGGGGAGATATGGAAATATTTGTAGAGGGAGAAAAAGACAATATAAACTCTCTAGTCAAATTGATAAAAAAAGGCCCACCCTATTCCCAAATAAGAAACGTTAAGATAGAAGAAAAAAAGTGGTCTGGAGATTTAAAAGAATTTAAAGTGTTAAGGATTTAAGATGGCAAGACAAGAAGAAATTGTAAAAGAAAGAATAAAAAAAATTCATGAGATGAGAAAGCAAAAGATTCTTCCATATAATTATCGATTTGAGAAAAAAGACTCCTGTGCATTTTTACAAGAAGATTTTAAGCATCTAAAAGATGAAGAATTTTCTAGAAAAAATACTTCTGTTTCGGGAAGATTAATTTCATTAAGGAACATGGGTAAGATTGTATTCGGAAAAATTCAAGATTATTCGGGAGTAATTCAAATAGTTTTACAAGAAGGAAAAACCCCGAAGAGGGCATTTGATCTCTTAAATAGATTTGTAGATATGGGAGATATTCTTGGGTTCCAAGGAGAAATCTTCAGAACAAAAAGAAAAGAACTTTCAATAATGGTGGAAAGAATAGAAATTCTAACTAAGTCAGTTTTTCCCCTTCCAGATGAATTTTATGGATTAAAAGACAGAGAAGAGAGATACAGAAAAAGATACCTTGATTTAATTCTCAACGAAAAATCTAGAAAGGTCTTTCAAATAAGAGCAAAAATTCTTGAGATAATGCGGGATTTTATGAAAGAAAAGGGATTTTTAGAAGTTGAAACACCCCTATTACAACCAATCTATGGGGGAGCTGCAGCAAAACCCTTTAAGACGCACTGTGATGCTTTTAATTCTGATGTTTTTTTAAGCATAGCCCCCGAGCTCTATCTAAAAAAAGCAATGATTGGAGGACTGGGGAGTGTTTATGAAATAACAAAAAAATTTAGGAATGAAGGTATTGACAAGAGCCATAATCCTGAACACATGACTATAGAGTGGTATCAAGAAAATGCAGATTATAATGATGGAATGAACCTATTTGAAGAATTGATGAAGAAAATCTGTATTGCAGTCCATGGAAAATTAGAATTTGAATATCAGGGCAAAAAAATAAATTTATCCAAGTGGGAAAGAATATCACTAGAAGATGCAATCAAAAAATACCTTGGAATAGATATTTCTAAAATTAAAACAGATCAAGAAGCAAAAGAAATTGCAGAAAAGAATGAAATAGGTAGAGAGGTCACTCTTTTAAATCTTCCAGATGAACTTATGAAAACCTTCAGAGATAGAATAATTAACCCCACATTTTTAACAGATTATCCTATAGGTCTAGCACCTTTAGCAAAACCCTGTAAAAAGGATCCAACAAAGGCAGAGATATTCCAACCAATTGTTGGAGGATTAGAAGTAGGTAGGGCCTATTCAGAACTTAGTGATCCTGAAATACAAAATAAACACTTTGAAGAACAAGAAAATGAAAGAAAGATAGGGAATAAAGAAGCTATGCCCACAGATAAAGATTTCATAACTGCTCTCAAATATGGATTACCTCCTGCCTGCGGGGTAGGGTTAGGAATTGAAAGAATTATCATGCTTATGACAAACTCAGATTCTATAAGGGATGTCATTCTGTTTCCCTTTATGAAACCAGAAGAAACAAAAGAGAAATCTAAAGAAAAAACATTGAGAAAATGATTCTAGAACAATTAGTTAAAATAATAAATATTATAGGTCCATATATATTAACTTTCATGGCAATCTTCCTAGAATCCTTTCCAATCATAGGAGCATTTGTTCCCGGGGGAGTAATTATTTTATTTTTTGTAGGAACATTATCCAGAATAGGATATCTAAATCCGGTTTTGACATTTTTTGTTTGTATTTTCGCTTCTTTAATTGTAGATAACTTTGGATATCGTCTAGGAAAAAGAAATGGGCAAAAATGGATTCATAAATATTCTAAATATATTCTAATAAAAAAGAATTTTATTTATAGTTTGTCGAATCTTCTAAAAAAACATCCAAAAAAGCTATTACTCTTTGGAAAATTTAACCCTGCAACAAGATCAATGATCCCCTTTCTCTCCGGAATGGAAAAAACTCCCTTCAAAAGATTTGTTTCTTTAAATATTATAAACACCTTTTTTTGGGTTACAACTTTCTTTGGGATGGGTTACATTTTTGGAACAGGAATAAAAACTGCAACATATTTAGGAAAAATAGTTGTAATTGGAACAGTAATCTTCTTAGTTGGAGGATACTTTATATACTTAATTAGAGATATAATAAGAAGAAAAAGAAATGGCACTAATAAATAAATCCAAAATAAGAGAAGTTACTTCCCTTGCAGTTTCAGAAGAGTTTAGTATTGAGCTTGAAAAACAAGTTGAAGAATTAATAGGAAAAGCAGAACAACGGGCGAGAGATAATTCTAGAAGAACCTTACTAAAAAGAGACCTATAATCTCTGACTAACAATCATGGATATTCCTTCTTGCATACTCACTCCAAACAAAACAGGAGCTGCTTCTATTAAAGCATCGTTGTGTGTAACAATTATATACTGTCCGGAAACCATATATCTCTTTATAAGTCCTGCGAGGAGCTCAGAATTATGCTTGTCAAGAGCTGCATCAATTTCATCAAAGATATAAAAACAGTAAGGCTTGTACTCTTGAATTGCAAAAATCAAACTCAACGCAACCATCGTTTTTTCTCCACCAGAAAGAGAAGTAACATCAAAATATTTTCCTCTTCCAACCCTAATAATAATATCTAACCCCCCTTCAAATATTTCTTTCTTGTCTTCCAATTCAAGATAAACCTCTCCCTTCCTACTAACTTGGGAGAAATTCCGGGTAAACAATTCATTCACAGCATCAAGAGTTTTAATAAATGATTTCTTTTTCTTTTTATCTATTTCCTGAATTATTTCTTTTATCTTTTCTTTCTCATTTAGAATTGTGTCTACCTTTTCCTGAATCGCCTCACAAATTTGTTTGACCTGTTCGTAAGTCTCAAGTGCTTTCATGTTGATACTTCCTAACTGAGCAATTTTAACTTGAAGTATATTAAGGCGACTAACAAGACTTTCTCTACTCCCTGAAGGGATTTCTTGTTCTTTTAATTCCTTGAAATCATTCTCAAGACTTTCTAATTTTGCTTTTATCTCTGCTTCACGAAGTTTAATTGAATAACTTTTTTCGTCTTCAGAACGAATTTCTTGTTGTAATCCCATTAAATTAGTTTCAAGAGCTTTTTGTTTATCTTGAATCTCATTTCTTTCGTTGTAAAACTTTTGAAATCTCTCATAAAGCTCTTGCTCTTGTATCTCTTTCTTTCTAGACTTTTCACTAAAATCTTTTATTTCTCCAATAATCTTATCCAATTCCCTCTTAGAATTCTCACTGTCTCTCTCTAAAGATTTTATCTCCACCTTAATTCTTTCTATATCTCTTTGTTTATTTGAGCTCTCCATATCCAAATCAATATCAACCAAAGAAAGTTCTTTCAAACCAAGTTTTGCTTCCTCATATTTCTCTTCTACATCTTTTAACAAATTAAACTCCTTAATCAAACTCAAAAGATTTTTATCAATGCCCCTCAATTCATCCTTCAATTCTTCGCTAGACAGAACAATTCTCTTAATTTGTTCTTTCTTTTCTTCGCAAGACTTTATCTTGATAAGTTCATAGCTAACCTCGTTGGATTTAATCTCTAAATCTTGAATTTCTTTCTTTAAATTTTTAAGACATAATGTGAGTTCCTCCTTTCTAGAAGAGTTTTCTTTTAGACTTTCCTCCGAAGAAGAAACTTTCTCCTTTGCTCTTCCAACAACATCTCTTCTATGCTCTTCTGTAATTTTATTTCTACATAGGGGGCATTCTTCCATTCCAGCAATATCTTGAATTAGTTTAGATTCTCTTCCTATCTTTTGCTCCAAAACGGCATTTCTCTTCTCTAAAAAAAGAATTTCCTCATCTAACTCCTGAATTTTGGACTTATTTTTATTGAGCCTTATCAAGTTTTCATTTTTAATTTCGCCTGCCTTCTCAAGAGTTTTAGCATATTTTAACTCCCCATAAACTTGAGAAACAGTTTTATCAATAAAATCTAATTCTTTTTCTAGTTGAACTACATTCCTTTGTTTCTCCTCTTTCTTATTTTCTAGTGTAGAAATCTCAGATTTTAAATTATAATAGGCTCTTCTCTTCTTTTCTAACTCGTTTATCTTATTTTCCAAATCATCTTGTATCTCTTTTTGTTTTTTTACCTCAGGACTTTTCTTAAAAAAAGAATCTATTTCTTGTTCCAATTCAGCAATTTTTGCATTTAGTCCATTGACCTTAGATTTATTCTGACTTATCCTAGTTTCATAGTTCTCTTTTCTTACTTGGTGGCCTGCAAGAGAGGCCTTTAACTCTGAAATCTCCTTGTGTAATAAATCCTGTTCTCCACTAGTAGAAGATTCAATCTTCTTTGTTATTTCTCTAACCTTCTCCTCGCAAGAATCAATCTCTACCCTCACCTGATTAATTTTTTCTCTTAGCGAAGAAGACTTTTTCATTATAGACTGTCTGTCTCCCTCCAATTTCTCCAACTCTTTTCCTTTTTCATTAATATCCTTAAAAAGAATCCCTGCCTTACACTGATTAATAGAAATCTCCATCTTTTGATAATTAAGTGCATTCTGCCGATCCTCTTCTAGATTTTTAAGATGATTATTCTTTTCCCTAAGAATTGCATTGGTTTCTTTTAATTTTTCATCTGTCTTCTCCAACTCCCTAATGGATTTTTCCTTTCTAGATTCGTAAATCGAAATTCCCGCAACATCCTCTATAATCTTCCTTCTTTCTATAGGAGACATCTTTATCATCGCAGCAATTTCGCCTTGTAACACCAAATTAAATCCGTTTGGATCTATACCTGCTTGCGCCAGAAGTTCTATGAGTTCCTGCCTTGTTTTTACTTCGTTATTTATTTTGTATATAGAAAGGCCATTTTTTCTAACAATCCTCTTTATTGAAATCTCATTTTTATCTAAAGAAAAAGCACTATCACTATTATCAAAAACTAATTCAACAACTGCCTCGTTCGAGCCCTTAAAATGTTTATTTCCTGCAAAAAGAAGATTTGATGATTTTTCAGCTCGGATGGATTTTGTTCCCATTCTTCCTAAAACAAAACACAGAGCATCGGTTATATTTGATTTTCCAGAACCATTGGGACCGACAATTACATTCATTGCATTTTCTAAAGGAAGCTCGGTTTTTCTAGCAAAACTCTTAAAGCCCTGCATCACCAATTTCTTTATATAAGCCATGTAATCTCCAAGAAAGAAGGGTTTTTAAGGATTTATAGGGCATTAAAATAATTTTTTCTGCTCTTTAACTCCCCCTAATCTCTTCACAGTACTCCAAGAATGTCTAATAATCTTCTCAAATAGGGAATTATTAAAATTCTCTTTTAAGAATTCAACAGTCTTAGGGTCAGAAGGATAGCCGGAACCAAAATTCACATGAAAAGTTTTCTTTAGTTTTTCAACTTCTTCTTCTCTTCTTTCTTTTGCAATTATAGAAGCCCCTGAAACACAAGGATATTTTGCATCGGCCTTGTGCTCTGCTCTGATTTCTATCCTTTCTCTTTCAATTATGAAGGTCTCAAGATAACTTCTCCAAGATTCAATATTAACAGAAGGACAATCAATAAAAGCAATAATCTCTCCAGAAACTCGCGGAGCTAATTCATTAATTATCATTGCCATTTTTTGTGCTTCAAGATGATTGAGATTCAAACAAGAATCAATTTCTTCTGGAGAAACATTTTGCAAAGCAAACTGAAATTTTCCCTTAATAATATCTCCAACTCTTTTCCTAGCTGAAGGCAAGAGAAGTTTAGAGTCCTTTGCGCCCAAATCAGATAATTCTTTTTCTTGCTGAGAATCTATTAAAATTCCAGCCAAAATCATCGGACCAATAACAGGACCTCTTCCAGCATCATCTATCCCAATATGAAAAACCATCATTTTTCTAATATTTTTTAGTTTAAATAGATTTGTTTATATTGAGCTGTAAAGTTAAAGTCACCTAAAAAGGTTAAAAAAATAATTTATCTTCTTGCTTTCCAGTAATTTCTCTAAACCCAAAAAAATAAATTCCTATTCCAATCGCAAATAAACCCAGTAAAACTAAACCAACAATTAAAACACTTCCTTTTTTATTAATCTTAAACAT
>CAZGZN010000016.1:0-1046 GCA_964530285.1 Candidatus Woesearchaeota archaeon | reverse complement strand
ATAATTTATCTTCTTGCTTTCCAGTAATTCCCTTTTTTAGATAACCAACCACGAATATACATTATAACAAGATAATTATGGACAGTATCCCAACTCATTTTCCTCTTGTGGCGATTTGAGTTGTATTCATCCAACCACCATTTCTCAAAAGAATACTTAATATTGTTCTTTCATAAGAGGATATATTAACCATTTTAAATTTTGTATATTATCTCTTTTCTTTTTTCATCAAAATTTATTTTTAATTTCTGTCCTTTCTTAAATTCTAAGTCGTGAATCTTCATTAATTTTTTTGGTATAGGTAATTTTACTTGATAACTCCCTACAATAGCAGTAACTTCAAACTCTTCTTTTTTATTACTTGTATGTTTCTCACGATTAAACCAATCTTTTTGCCAAACCCATAAATCTATCTAAAGTTTTCTTATCTGAAAAATTATTTTTTTCATAAATTATCTTAGCACGATTATATAATTCTCTTGCCCTATCCCCATCATTATTCTTAATAGAATTTTCACATTCATCTAAAACCCTGTTAACTTCCTCAAGTAAAGGATTCTCAGAAGGGGAAATTTCTTCCTTCGCTTGTTCGATTGGAGGAAGACTATTAATGGGAGCAACATTTTTTGGAATTTCCATTTCTTGAACAACCCCTTCTTCTTGAACCTCAGATTTTATCTTTTGTTGATAATTATCTGTTTTTTGTTCTTTCTTTGAAAATTTCATTAAAACAAAAATTATTATTAAAACAAGGATTAAAAGTAAAACAGAACCTCCAATGATTAACCACAAAACCAAATTAGAATCAAGGTCTTCTTTTAAATCTTCGGAAGAATCCCCAACTATCTCTGGAGAAAAAGTATCTTGATCTTCATCTGTTGAATCATCTAAAGAGATGGATCCCCCACCAGCACCTCCAGAACCTCCTCCAGGACCACTAGGACTCCATACACCTGGAGAACTGCCACCAGGCCCTCCAGTACTTGGTGTTTGATAATAACAACCGGAACTACTTATTTCCCTACAATCCGAAGAACAAGAAAGAC
>CAZGZN010000015.1:0-12612 GCA_964530285.1 Candidatus Woesearchaeota archaeon | reverse complement strand
ATGGGAAAGAAGATGAATTATTTTTTGAAACTAAATAAATTTCGGTATTTTAATTGAAAGGAGGTTTGAAAAATGAAAATGAATAAAAAAGGCTTGCATCCGTTTATTTGGGTGGTGTCCATACTTTTGATTATAGCAGCAGGCGTGGGCAC
The DNA here is from genome assembly GCA_964530285.1 of Candidatus Woesearchaeota archaeon. GTDB lineage: Archaea > Nanobdellota > Nanobdellia > Pacearchaeales > GW2011-AR1 > CAKZRD01. The sequence continues at coordinate 12,460 of CAZGZN010000015.1, read as the reverse complement.
GGTTACTTATTTTAGAAGCAATACTTCTCAAAATATAAATGTTGTCTTTTCTGTTGAACCATCAAGACAGATAGGGGAGGTTGTAAATCAACCAGCATTTAATTGGCTAAGCTATTTTGTTGGTGAGGTTCCTGAATGGTTAATAAGTCAAACTAGCCAGATAAGTGCTATTATTATCATTATTGCAATTTGGTTTATTCTCTTATTAACATTTGGAGACATAGTTGCTGCTTTTGGTACTTTCTCTAATGAATATGTTGGTTGGGGAATAGGAACACTTCTTGCAGTTATTGCGGCTAATATGAAACTTGTTATGTATATTGCTACATGGTCCTTCATGGCTACTGCTGGTTTAGGCGTGCTTTCTGTTGCATTTGCTTTGGCTATTCCGTTTGTAATCTTCTTATTTGTTCAATTTGGGTCTCAAAAAATTGCTAATTTCTCTAGGATGAGGAAACTTGCATATAAGAGAGCAAAAGGAATAGATAGAGTTCGTGGTGGTGTGAGAACTGCTGCAGCAATGGGTGGAGAAGCTGAAGCTGCTGGAGAATAATTTTTATTTTAACCTAATTTTATTTTTTTAGGTTCTTTCTTTTTTTATATTTTTAATCCGAGGGGATATTTTATCTGTTCTTATAATCCCGAGTAATCTGGATTTGGAGTAAAAAATCTCATTCTCACTTCTTTGTCTGGTAGCGAGAATAATTTTTGCCAATTTGAGATTCTAGAAAGGTCTACACGGGAGGCGAAATTGTATCCACGAGAATGTGTTGTTATTAAATCTCTGTTGCCTTTCAGTCTTTCATTCAAAGGATTTGTTTTATATCTCTTTATATGTTCTAATGCTTTGGTTTTATCTAATGGCAAGTGGTTTTCTTGATGTACTCCTTTGGGAAAAAAGTTAGATTTTTCTTGTGGAGATAATGAATCAAAAACGATTCTTCTTCCCAAAAATCCAAAGAATTCATCGGTTAAAAGTTCTTGTTTTAAATTGCCAGCACTATCGTATTCCTTGGGTCGCATTTCATTTCTAATATAATGGCTTACTTCTTCAGAGAGTGCTGGGCCGTCTTTTGTTCTATTTGGATTTACAATTCCAATTGTTCCAGTCTCGGGATCTTGGAATAACGGAGCGCTTCCAGATTCTGGATAAATCTTTCTTTCTGGATCAAATATTACCGTCGGAGGAGAAATACTATCTGAGATTCCCAATGCGTGAGAAAATATGTCAAAGAAATGATTAGTAGTTCCTTTTGCTTCTTCTTGTACTATTTGATACTCTTTACTTCCGTACTCCCATTTTTTATCTTCCCCACTCTCCTCTTCAACAGCCTTTCCAACTTCTCTACTAGCTCTAACTCCTGCGAGCACTTTCTGAACTCCTTGCTCGAATTGTTGTTCTTGCTGTTTCTTTTTTCTCCAATTAAATATTCCCATGTCTTTGTCTATCTTTCGAATTTTATAAATCTTTATAAACTGGCTTTTTCTTAAATATTAATGGCAGAAAACTCTGGGAAGCAATGGATTTTTACATTAGTTGGTTTTTTAATAATTTTAGCCCTTTTTGGTCTGCCACTTTCTGAGAAAGTTAGAAATATCTCTATTGGCTCAAGAACACTCGATTTATCTTGGATGGGTACAACTTCAGAAGCTGTTGCAGAATATGTTTTTGGAATAAAAGATTCAATACAATTTCAAGGTGCAAATTTAACTCCTTATGCAACACTAATCATCTTCTTGATGATTTGGTTAATCATCTTTGTAACCTTTGGAGACATAATTGAAACTTTTTCTACGTTTAATCCGACCATTGCTTGGTTAATTTCTTTTTGTCTTGCTACCATCGCAGGGTTTAGCGGAATTTACGAAGGTCCGACTTCAAAAGCAATTCTCTGGCTGGCTAGTTGGGGAACTTGGGCAGTTGCAATTGGAATTTTCTTTTCATTTATTGTTTTTATTTTAGTTGAAACAGGAGCTGCAGGCTTGTCTCAAAAATTAAGAATGGCAATTATGAATCGAAAACTAACCCAGGAAGCGATGGGTGTCAAGGGAAAGTTAATGAGGGCTGGAATGGGTGCTGAAGCCCTCGCAGAATTTGAGAAGACAATTGCGAAGTCTGAAGAATGATTTTTCATCTCAACTTTTATAAACTCTTATTTCTTTAGATTTTTATGAAAGAAGGTGAAAAAATCAAGATTTTTAATGGAAAGAAGGTTCGAACTCATTGGGATAATAAACAGGAAAAATGGTTTTTTTCTGTTATTGATGTTGTAGGAATTTTAACAGATAGTGTGAATCCGAGAGATTATTGGTACAAACTGAAGATTAGGGAGCTAGAATCTTCTGGAATTGAGTTGTCGACAAAATGTCGACAACTGAAACTCAAGTCTTCTGATGGAAAAGGATATCTTACTGATTGTGCGGATAAAGAAGTTCTTTTTAGAATAATTCAATCAATCCCTTCAAAGAAGGCAGAACCTTTCAAGCTTTGGCTTGCGAGAGTTGGAAGCGAGAGAATTGATGAGATTGAAAATCCTGGGTTGGCTCAGGAAAGAATGAAGCAGATTTATGAGAAAAAAGGTTATTCCAAAGAATGGATTGATAAAAGACTAAGAGGAATTGCTGTAAGGCAAACTCTGACAGACGAGTGGAAGAAAAGAGGTGTTGAAGAATCTAGTGATTTTACTATTTTGACTGATGAAATAAGTAATGCAGCTTTTGGGAAAACTGTTCAAGAATATAAAAAACTTAAAAAATTAAATTCTGAGAATTTGATAGATCACATGACCGATATCGAATTAATTTTTAGTATGCTTGGGGAAGCATCAACTACAGAAATAGAAAGGGTTCAAAATTCTAAAAGATTTAAGGAACATTTAAGAATCTCAAAAAGAGGGGGAGAGATTGCACGAACTGCTTTGAAAGAGTTAGAACAAGAGACTGGAGAAGAAATAGTCACAGAAGAGAACTATTTAGACGAACCAAAAGTTATAAAGAGGAAAAAGAGAAATAAATTATTGGAGATTCAAAATGTTTAAGCGTTGCTTCTCGATCCTGTTCTTATCCTTGATATTAGTTTCATCTCTTTTAATTATTTCTGCTCAAACACCGCTAGACGGTTTTGTTGATCAAATCGAGAATACTAGTGGACAAATAGAGGATAGTGCAGACAAGATACAAAAACTTTCTAAAGAAGATGTGAAGTGGCAAGAGTTGGGGATTAGGTGGAAAGAAATATTATTAAAGAATCATGTTATTTCTAAAATTGACGAATCTCTCAAAAAAGGGAATATTGTTTTTGTTGTTTTATTTGGTAGAGATTATTCTTTATCTTTAACCTTGCTTTTTTTGATAATGCTATGGTTTTATTTTTGGAGTCAGTTCAGTAAGATACTTGGAACTTTTTCTACATTTAGTTCAGGAACTTCAACAGTTATTTCTCTGGGCATGACGATTATTCTTGCTCAAATTAGATTCTTCGATTGGGCTTCACAGGTTTTTTTCAAATTAATCTTCTATAGAACGGGCGTTTGGGGTTGGATTTGGAATATTGGCATTTTCTTGGTTTTTATTCTTTTTGCTAGTCTGTTTAGTAGATTTTTCACAAGTTTAAAGAAATCTGTTTTAAAATTCAAGGATGAATCTTATCGAAAGAAACTCGTAGGGGAGTTAGAAGAAAAGAATAAATACTTTGCGATTATCTCTGATGCTTTTAGGGGAATGTTTTCTAAAAATTAGAAACCTTTATTAATCTGTTTAAATTAAAAGTTGTATGAATCTTATAAGTAGAACAATCTCGGGAGCAATCTTTCTCTTTCTCGGACTTAGTTTAGGATATTTTTCTTTTCAAGCTGAAGAAGGTTTTTGGTTATTGTTGATTTATGGAATTGTCTTAGTAGGAGTAGGGATTTTTATTTTGCTAAATGATAAAGAAGATGAGATTGAACAAGTAAAAACAGATAGTTTAAAAACTAAACAATCCAAGAAATCTAAGATAAAGGAGAAAATATTGAAAAATGGAAAATAAGGAAATGAAAAACATAATTGTAACAACCACCGAGGAAGTTCCTGGAAAGAAAATTGTGAAAATCTTGGGAGTTGTAAGAGGAAGTACTGTTAGAGCAAGAAATGTCGGAAGAGACATTGCTGCAGGATTCAAGAATATTGTGGGTGGTGAAATCAAAACCTATACAGAATTAACTGAACATTCAAGGGACGAAGCCTATAATAGAATGATAAACAAATCAATTGATTTGGGTGCTGATGCTGTTGTTGGTGTAAGATTTATGACTTCTATGGTTATGCAAGGAGCTTCAGAAATGTTAGCTTTCGGTACTGCAGTAAAATTGAAATAAAAAAACGAAGCTACAAAAAGTTAAGAATATTTTGATTAAGTTGCAATTAAATAAAATAGATTAAATTATTTCTGGTTTTCTTCTTCTCGTGCATCGATTATTTCAGACTCTGCCTTTTCCAGTTCAAACTGTCCTTTAATTAAGGCTTTTGTTTTTTTAGGAGTGCAGTTTTCCTTATCTTCGCAGTTCTTTGATTCTTCATTTAGAAGTTGTTGAGCTATTTTAACATGTTCTTCTGCCAATTCTAGTGACTCATTTTTTACCATGTTTTTTTAAGTTTTTAATCTTATTTAAATCTTTGTTTCCTGATTGTCTTAAGGAGTAATATTTTTCATATAGATGCAAGAGTTCTCTTATCTTAAAAATTGAACTTTCTATTAATGAAATTGTTTCTACGAATATGCTTCCCGAAGAATAGCTTTCTTTTTTTAAGATTTTTATACGAGACATATAAATTCTATTTATAATTTTATTGAGTGCTTTTGAGGGGAGGATTTTTTTACTTTGTGTATAGTTTTCTCTTGGAAAACACTCTCTTAATATTCTTAAAGAATCTACAAGTTTTGAATAAACCTCTTCCAATTCTTTTGTGCTTCTGTCTTTATCTAATGTCAGATCATTTTTAGTTAGCTTTATTGAAACCTCTGAGAGTCTTTTTGTTAAATTTCCTAATTGTTCAAGTGAATTAGACATCCGCACGAGATATAGAACTTTCTCTGCTTCTAAATTATTTAATTTTCTTTCAGAAATTTTAAATATTGCGCCCTCTATTTTTTTTGCTAAAATTTTGGTTAATATAAATAACTTCTCAATATTCTTCAATTCTTTTTCTTTTATTTCTTTCATAGGTTTTTTTATATAATAAAACATCTTAAAATCAGTTTCAATAAAATTCTTTATTTCATTCTCTACGATTTCAATTGCATTAGCATTGTCTTTTGGAATCTTTTCTTTGATATATTTTGGGCTCAGTAATATTTCTTCTTCATTTCCTCTAACTAAGGATTCAACAAATCTTCTAAACGGATTTATTAGGATTAGGAACACGATGGCAGAAAGTACATTGAAAATTGTATGGGCATTTGCAATCTGTTGTTCTATAGTCCCTCCCAATGAAGAAATAAACTCTGCATATAGTTGGATGAAAGGTAACATGAATATTACTCCAATTACACTAAACATTAAATGGGCAATTGAAGCTCTCTTGGCATATAGATTCATCTTGGATGAGGCAATTAATGTGGTAACTGTGGTCCCAATATTAGCTCCGAGAATTAGTGGGATTCCTTGAGTTAGATCAATTAGACCGCTAGAGGAAAGAATTATCACAAGCCCCATTGTTAGAGCACTAGAGTTTACAACTGTGGTGAACAGAAATCCAATTAAAATTGCAAGAGGGATACTAGACAAAACTACGAAATATTTAATTGTCTCTGGATTGTTTGCAATAGGAGAAACTGCATTTGAAATAAGACTAAGTCCAAAAAAAACCATTCCAAAAAAGAATAATGCCTTTCCTATGAACTTTGTTTTTTTTGGGAAGCTTAAGAAGAAACCAATAATCATTACGTAAGGAGCAAAAGAGGTTAATTTCAATGCAATTAGTTGAGAAGTTATTGTGGACCCAATGTGTGCTCCAAAGATTATTCCTAGGGATTGTGCAAAAGAAATTAATCCTGCATTGATTAGTCCAACTGTAATCAGGGTTGTTGCAGTACTTGAGTTTAATATAGCAGTTACAACTGCTCCAAATATTGTTGATTTATACTTGTTATTGGTTGCTTTATGTAACAAATTTTTGAACCTTTCTCCAGCGGCTCTTTGTATTTCTGAACTGAAGTTTTCTATTCCGAATAGAAAGATAACCAATCCTATCAGAATCGAGAGTAATATTTCTGCTCCAAACATATCTTTTAGAATATTCTTGGATTTATAAAGTTTGAGTTAAATTTAATTAACCAAGCTATTAAAAAAGCATTCTTATTTTAATTCTTCTGCTAGGGCAGAGCCATGGGTAACGCTATTCAACTTATCATAAAAATCCAATGTCATTCCTGCAGGAATTTTTATTGTGATTGTTAAATCTCCATTTGAAAGCCATTCTTCTTCGTCTTTGAATTCATTTACTAATGAATACGCTTTTCCGGTATGTTGTGCGGGAATTATTATTTTAATTCTTTTTGTATCAATTTTAATTGGAATGATTCTTTGTATATGTTCTACTATTTCATCTATTTGGCTTTCAACAGACTTATTCTTTACATTGATTCTTGCTTCTTTCAATGCAGTCATAATTCGATCGGGAGTATATGGTCTTCCTTCGGGAGAAACTGCATTCTTAACAAGGAATTCTATAATCTGTTTGTATTTCTTCTCTGTTTGTTCATTAAGATAATCTTTGGGTAAAACTATCTCTCCGGAGTTTATAATTTTATTACAAACTTCATAAAAATCTGATGTTCCAAATTCAATTTCGAGTACATCTTTTCCAGCATGTTCTCCTGATTTTAAATTAAAGAATATGTCTTCGGTTAATACTGCTGAAGAAATATTGCCTTCACCCTTTTTTACCTTTAGTGCCTCATCTAAATCTACTAATATTTCAAAACTATTTTTCCCCCTTCGTATTCTTGCTGTTGTTTGTGTCATTTGAATCTGTTTATTTTTAAATTAAAAATCTTTTCCACTCTTTCTTTCTATTTTTTTATCTTTTTTTAGGATTCCTACGTCAAATCTCATCTTATCAAAGTTCTCTCCCTGTACTTCTTCAAATATCTTTAATGCTATTTTAACACCTTGTTCGCAAGATAAGTCATTTTTATATACCTCTCTTAATTTTTCTTTTATTCTTTCATCATCTTCTCCAATTGCATTAGCTCGATATTGAAGATAGTTTCCTGTAACTTCTGTTGTATAAAGTTCAGGTTTTCCATTTATCCCTGCCACCATTAAAGAAACTCCAAAGGGTCTTGCTCCTCCATATTGGGTGAACTGTTGTTTTATGTCTGAGATTTCTTTTACAATGCTCTCAGTTGTTGCAGAAGAGTCATATGTTACTCTATTCTGTTGTGCTAGAATTCTTGCTTTATCAATTAGAACCCTACAATCAGAAATGACTCCTGCACCAACAGCCATGATATGTTCATCAATTTCATAAATCTTATTTGCGGATTCTCCTATTACAAGTTTATCTTTGTGCCTTCTGTCTGAGATAATAATAACTCCATCTTTACAGACCATCCCAATAGAAGAACTTCCAAGCCTTATTGTTTTTTCTGCATATTCAACTTGCAAGATTCTTCCGTCTGGTGCAAACATTGTTGCTGCACGATCATAACCCATAGTTTGATGTTGTATATCTTCCATTTAAATCTCCATTCTCTTAAAAACTTGGCAGTTTATAAGCTTTTCTTTGTTCTAAGTCCTTTAATTGTTCCAGAAACCCTTGAAACATGTAAATTTGCAAAAGCTAGAGATGCTAGAACATTATTCAGTTCTTCTCTTAAACAAGAACCTATGATTCCATTCTCAGTTTCTTTAACAGGAAAATATGCAGATTTAGCTATTCCCAAAATTCCAATGTAATCTAAAATTGCCTCTTCAATCTTTTCTTTATTCTTTTCAATTACAAGAAAATATCTCCTATTGTCTCTTGCTGAGGGTTTGAGTTTTAATTTTTTTGGTTTATTCATAAAAAATATAGGCTTTTGGGATATAAAAGTCTTATTATTTTGAATTATCTTTGAAAAAAGATGAACTGGCTTTTTGTTTTTTTCTTTCCTTCTTTTTTCTTTCTATTAAAAATCCAGGAGATAAGAATAATACTTATGATGAGGGTGGAAAGAATAGTAACAATATCCTTGATTAGATTCTTGTTTAACTCCGTAGGAGATTCAGCTAATTCTTCATTCTTTTCAAAGATATGAACTTCTTTTTCTTCTTTCATTATTGATTCATTAATTTCTTTAATGGTAATAATTATTGTTTCTTTTCCAATAGAATCTAATCTAATCTAATCAAGAAGTCATAGGATACATTTGAAGAAAGATTTATCTTCTTTTCTGTTCCAACAAATAATGTTAAATTAAGAGGACTGCTTTTTATTGTAACTTCAATAGAATTTGTTTCAATTTCTCTTAGTTCTATAGAATGAGAAACATTAGAAACTTTAAAATAAATTTTATCTTGTTTTTTCAATGAAATTTGTTTTTCAATAATTAAGCTTTCATTTTCAATGTTTATTAGTTCTGGCTCTGAGATTTTAGAAGTAGAACTACCTCCCCCACCCGAACTTCTTATTAGAGGGGTAGTGTCAGTCATGAATTCTATTTCTGAGCTGTTGCAATTTCCTGCCCTATCGCAAAAAGTTACATTTGCTTGATAATTGGTTGAAGCAGAAAGTTCTGAAAACATAAATGTCTTGTTTAATGTAAACTCAACTAAATATTGTTTTTCTTTTCCAATTAGTTCTAATGAGGAGTTTGTTTCTTCATTTGTATTAAAATAAATGGTAGCTGAATCGTGTGTTTTGGTTATCTGTATTGTTCCATTCAATTTGGGGGGAGTTGTGTCATAATTAAAGGTATAATTTTCTGATGTGGAAATATTGTCTTCAGTGAAGACTTCACAATTCCAAGAGTATATGCCATCTTTTTCAAATGTAAAATTGAAGAGACTAATATTCTGTGTTCCTGAAATACTCAAAATTTCGTTTTTTAAAAGAGAATTAGAAGAGTTCCATAAGAAAAAACTAATGTTTTTTAGTTCGGTTTTAGATAAAGAAACATTACAAATAAACTCTGTTTCATTGAGGTTTGTGTAGCTTTGATTTAACGGAGACATTTCTAAAAATATTTCCGATATGTAAAATGTTTGTATCTCTGTTGAACCTATATTTTCATTTCTGTCTGAAGAATTACAAGCCCAGTAATATCTTCCTTCGGATAAATTTTCAATGAACCATGAACTTTTATTTTCTGTTCCTGAAATTGTCATTGTGCTCTCATTAATTAGGTCATAAGAGGAGTTCCAAAGAAAAAAAGTTAAGTTTTTTAGTTGCCAATCTCTTGTAGAGCAGTTAAATGTCTGATTCGTCTCGAAAGTTTTTGTATCATTTTCAATGTTAGAACTATTAACTTTTGGGGGTGTAACATCTAAGTTCATTAGTGCAGAGTAAACATCAATTCTAGAATAATTTTCATTGGAGGATAAATCATAAATAACCTTTCCAGTTTCGAAGAGTACATCTTCGATTTCTTTGGGTGTTTTTGTTATATTAACTGAGTCTAGATATTGTCTTATGATTGCAATTGCTCCTGAGACATGGGGCGTTGCCATAGAGGTTCCCCCAGAAGAGTTATAACTATTATCTGGGGTTGTTGAGTTAGTTATTACGCCCGGCGCAACTATTTTAAGAATACTATTTCTATTTCCTTTACAAGAAAGAGTATCTACAATTGCAGGATTATCTGAGCATCCCTCTTCCCAATTTATTCCAGTTTGGTTTTTGTCTATACTCATTCCTACAGGGATTGCACTAGAGATACATGCAGGAGAACTTATTTGTGTTGTGCTTTCATCATTTCCTGTGGCGACTACTACTGAAATGTTTTTTTCACTAGCAAGATTTATAGGATCAAAAAAGATATTTCTGTTTCCAAGAGTTCCATCACAATTATTCTCATATAGTTCTGCGCCTAAGCTCATACTAATCACCGAAATATTATATTCTTCAGAGTTCTCTACACACCATTCAATTCCTTTTATGACATCTCCTGAACTTCCGCTTCCTGTGGCGTCCAAAGCTTTTATACCAATAATCTTCACATCAGGAGCAACGCCTTTTATTTCTCCATTTGCTCCAACAATTCCGGCCACATGGGTTCCATGGCCTTCATCATCTAAAACAGAGCAATTACTTGGGCAATTGGTTTGTGTACAATCAATATTACAGGTTAGATTTTTTCCTTGTAAATCTGAATGCGTGAAATCCACTCCCGTATCAATGACACAAACTGTTTGTTTTTCTCCAGTGAGGTTTATTTCTGAAGATTGTAATACCCAAGAAGAGTTCGCATTTATCAACGGAACCGATTCTTGTAAAAATGCTTTAATAGGGTAATCATAGTGTATTTTTTCTATTTCTTCTTCTAAGGTTAACCTATAAATTTCTTCCCCTGTTAGTTCTAACGAAAATGCATTGATATAACTGAATTTGTGTTTTACTTTATTTTCTAAATTATTAGAGGATATTACTTCGTTCCTAGACTCTTTTTCGTAGGGAGAGAGTTTTTCTCCTTTATTGTTTTCTTCTCTCTTTAATTGTACAATCGTTTTTATTTTAGTTTCATTTTTCGGATAGCTTAGAGTTCCAATTTCTATTTTTTTATTTCTTTCAATAATTCCTATAATTTTAGGGTCTATTTTAGTTTCATCTTTTTTAAGAATATCTGTTGTTCCATTCGCTATAATAATATTTCCGACTAGGATAATCAATAGTAAAAATATAATCTGCTTCCTCATAAAATAGCAAGAATATTTCAATTTAAAACAATTTGCTTTCAAGAGTCTTAAGATGAACATTTAAAAACTCTTCTTTCTTTTATTGTTTATGAAGATTCATTCGGTTGGTGGTTTCTCAGAGGTGGGCAAGAATATGTCGGTTGTTGAGCTCGGCGAGGATGCCTTCGTTTTTGATGAAGGATTTTTTTTACCTGCCATAGTGGAAATGCAAGAGAAAGAAGATTATCATTATACTGAGGCAAAATTGAGAAATGCTAAGGCTATTCCAGATGATTTAGTTGTAGATTCTATAAGACATAAAGTTAGGGCCCAGTTAATTGGTCATGCTCATCTAGATCATGTTGGTGCAGTACCTTTTATTTCTAATAGATACAATGCTCCAATTTATGGCACTCCTTTTACGAATGCGGTTTTAGATTCTTTGTTGAGGGACGAGGATAGTTATTTAAATAATTCTATAAAGACAATTCAACCAAATAGTTCATTTTATATTCAAGGAAAAAATAAAAAATATCTTGCGGAATTTGTAAATGTTACACATTCTACTCCTCAGACGAGCATGATTGCAATCCATACTGATGAGGGAGTTATAGTTTATGCTAATGATTTTAAGCTTGATGATAATCCTGTTCTTGGTTTGAAACCAAATTATGATAAATTAAAAGAATTATCTAAGGAAGGTGTAAAGGCAGTAATTGTAGATTCTCTTTATTCGGGTTCTGATAGGAAAACTCCTTCAGAGAGAATTGCAAGAAATCTGTTAGAAGAGGTTCTTTTTGGAATTCATAATAATGATTCTGCTATTTTTGTAACTACTTTTTCTTCCCACATTGCTAGATTGAAAAGTATAGTTGAGTTTGGTAAAAAATTGGATAGGGAAGTAATATTTTTGGGAAGGAGTTTGAATAAATATTCTGAAGCGGCAAGAGGGGGAGGTATTGCTCCCTTTTTGAAGGATGTTAAGATATGTGCTTACAGAAGGCAGTTAGAGAAAGCTCTAATTCAGGTAGGGAAGAAAAGAAAGAAATATCTTGTTGTTTGTACGGGTCATCAAGGAGAGCCAGGTTCAATTTTAGAGAGATTGTCAAGAAATCAATTACCCTTTAGGTTTGAAAAGAATGACAATCTAATATTTTCTTCTAGTGTTATTCCAACAGAGATTAATCAAATGAATTTTCAAAAAATGGAGGAAAAACTAAAAAAAAGGCAGATGAGAATTTTTAAGGATGTGCATGTTTCGGGTCATGGGGGGAGAGAGGATCTTAGGGACATAATTAGAATTTTAAACCCTGAACATATAATTCCTTCTCATGGTGAGGAAGCAAAGACAAAACCTATGGTTGAGTTGGCCAATGAAATGGGGTATAAAACTTCTAAACAGGTTCATCTTTTAAAAGATGGGGTTAGTGTAAACCTATGAATGAATTAACTGGTGCATTTGTTAGAGCTAGAGAAAGAGGGGAGGATTCAAAGATTACTCGTCAGAGTTTGGCTAATGCAGGTTATCAAATTCAAGAAATTGAAGAAGCTTTTAGAGAATCCAATCAGATTACTAGTTCTATACCTTCAGAGAATCTATCCGT
>CAZGZN010000014.1:0-13065 GCA_964530285.1 Candidatus Woesearchaeota archaeon | reverse complement strand
TAACCTCCTTTCAGCACTATTTGGTCAGCCGCCTTTGTTAAGGCCCCGCGAACGAGTTCAGCATTTCCTAATAGCCTGGCCGGAAACTTTTCATTTCTGAAAAGCTTTTACCTTATGACTAGGGAATCATAAGCGTCATTACTGTATACTATTTGTATATTGTCTAGTCATGTACATCAAAGATGTACAATTATCTTAAAAATTCTTTCTTTTTAAAGCTTTTGTTTCAAAAACCTTCCAAACCCTCGAAAATCGAGGGTTCATTTAAAAAGCTTTCGCTTTTTCACAAAAAACAAGGCTTTTCAATTGCTTGCTTCATTGTTTTTTTAATAACCTTCAATATATATGGTGTAAAATACCATATATGTCTTTTTTCAATAAAAATATAAAAAACTTGTATCTTTTCTCCGTCGATAAAATCAACATATTGTGATATCTACAACAGAAAATGGCAAGATATTGTGGTTAAAGGAATTTTTATAGAGGTTATAGAATTTAATAGATAAAAAAATCTAAAACAACTCTCTCAAAAGGGATGTTCAATATCTGCATTTCAGGACTACCTTCTCTAAGTAAGTCTCATAAGCGAAAGCCATATAAACTTGTTTTTTTGTAAGCATTATGAGAGAGGATAACCAAGATTTAGGAGTATTTAATGGAACAGAAATAAGAAAGAAGTGGTTTAATGAGGAATGGTGGTTTGTAGTTACAGACATTATTAGGGTTCTTACAGATTCAAAAGATCATTCAGGTTATTTAAAAGACATTAGAAGAAGGGATGAGGGTTTCAGAGAAGGATGGGGGCAAATTGCCACCCCCCTTGATTTCAAAACAGAAGGAGGTATTCAGAAGATAAACTGCGTTTCAGTCAGAGGGGCTTTCCGCCTTATTCAATCTATCCCTTCAAAAAGGGCAGAGCCCTTTAAAAGATGGCTTGCAAAAGTAGGATATGAGCGAATTCAAGAAATAGAAAACCCGGAATTAGCTCAAGAGAGAATGAAGAAACTCTAGGAATTAAAGGGTTATTCAAAAGATTGGATTGAAAAGAGAGTAAGGGGAATTGCAATAAGACAACAACTAACCGAAGAATGGAAGAGTAGGAGGATACAGAAAGAATTGGAATTTGCAATTTTGACAAATGAAATAACTAAAGTTACATTTGGAAAAACAGTGGAAGAATACAAGAAATTCAAGAAACTAAATCGTGAAAACCTTAGAGACCATATGGATGATTTAGAATTAATCTTTACAATGTTGGGTGAGGCATCTACTACAAGGATTACAACGGCAAAAAATACACAAGGATTCAATGAATCTTTAACTTCTGCAAAACAAGGAGGGGAAGTTGCAGGAAATGCTAGGAGAGAATTAGAGAAAAAAACAAATGAGAGCGTTCTTTTAGATGAAAATTATTTAGACCTCCCAGAAAAACTGAAGAAGAAAAGAAAGAAGTTACTCAAACAAGCAAGTTATTAGGTTTACATCTAATAAATTTCTTAAAAAATCCAAACAATTTTAAACTATTCTAACCAATTGAATGTATGGCAAGAAGAGAAACAAAAACCCGATACTTTGAACTCAACGCAAACGAGTTCGGGCTAATCCCCAAATTCTTCGGTTCAAAAAAAGAATTTGACTTCTCAGATCTAGAGACTTTAAGAAAGATTCTTTCCAACGAAAAATCCCGAATACTATTTCTGCTAAAAACTGAAAAATATGGCTCAATCTACGATCTAGCTAAAAAAACGAAAAGAGACTTTAAATCAGTACACGAAGATTTAAAGTTCCTAGAAAAATTAGGTTTTATTGAATTTCACTCAGACAAAACAGGAAAAAGAGAAAAACTTGTTCCAGTCCTCATAACAGATAAAATCGAACTAGTCATCAACATTTAAACAAACTATCATCTGCACTTTCACCTTGCCTAAATCAATCTGTTCTCCTTTCACAGGAGTTCCACTAGAGCACTGCCCCTTAGAATATCTTCCAATTCCTCCACCATCCTTATCTAAAATATCAATCTGATATGCATTAAACCTACTCTCGCTCCTCAAAACCTTGTCCATCAAATCATAAATTGTTTCATTCAAATACTCCCGAGTACTTTTATCTATATTCAAGCATCTAGGAACTCCAACGTATGCTTCAACAATTAGCCCCCCAATATCCAACGGGACTGGCTCCTGAACAACACATTCGGTTGTATGCTTAATCAAAGAACTACTAAGACTTTCAACAAGCATAGAACTCTCCTTTACTTCTTTATCTCTAAAAGAAATCACAAGAAAAATAAATATAGCAACAACAACCAAGACTATAATAATGACAAAACCGGCCATTTCCTGCTGTGCTCTTTTTCCCATTAAAAAATTAAATCTCTCAAACTTATAAATGTTTAGTATTTAGTGTTATATTCGACTAGGGTAATCTTTATAAAAGAACAACTCCTTATCTAAATATGAAAAAGTTCACAGCAATTTTATTTATGGTAATCTTGTTTCTATCTAGTTCTGCATATGCAATCTCCTTCGAAGAAAAACCTATTTCAAATGTAATTATTCCTCAACTAAATCAAAATGCAGAAATAGAGTTAATAATTTACAATGCTTCTCCAGGAGACTACAATATATACACTCTAACAGATGTTGAAATCTCTCCTTGGGAATCTTTCAATATAGATAGCAAGGAAAAATCAATTATTTTAACAATTAGGCCCTTAGAATCTCTTTCTACAAGAGGATATTATTCTTTTGTTTATTATGTAAGAAACTCTAATGGAACGAACTATGACGATAAAATGACTGTAAAGGTTGTGGATTTCAAAGATGTAATGGAAATCTCTTCGGATTCAAACTATCCTTCAGCCGAGATGACTTTTTTTATAAAAAACAAAGAAAACATCAACCTTGAAAATTTAACTGCTACATTCTCTTCAGTTTTTTTCGAAACAGAAAAAACATTTAGTCTAAAACCCCTAGAGAAAAAAGAATTTACAATTCCTGTTGATCAGGAGAAACTAAAAAAAATTCCTGCAGGTTCTTATCTAATTGAATCTAACTTTAATCTAGAAGGTCAAGAACAAAAACTAATCGGAAAAATCTATTTTGGTGAGAAAAGAGAAATAGAATCTGAAAGTTCTAAGGAAGGATTTTTTATAAGAACCGAATCTGAAAAGAAATTCAATTCAGGGAACACGAGAGAGGTTGTGAGAATCACAGCTACAAAAAGTTTATTTTTTGTCCCATTTACTTTTTTTAATGTTTTACCCGATGAAACAAAAACAACATTCTTCAAAAAAGAATACTCTTGGACTAGAGAACTCGGACCTGGAGAAGAACTCCAAGTTATTTCCAAGACAAACTATCTCCTAATCGTCCTGATCTTACTTCTTGCAGCAGCCCTTATTACATTTTTAGCGAAGCGAAATTCAAAAAGGTTAGAAATAAGAAAATCTGTTTCGCATGTAAAAACTAAAGGGGGAGAGTTTGCTTTGAGGGTAAGGGTCCATTTAAAAGTTCATAAAGACCTAGATAATGTTTCAATAATTGAAAGAATTCCTGCAATAGCCAAGGTTCACGAGAATTTTGGTGCTCTAAAACCTACTTCAATAAACCTAAAAGAAAGGAAGTTAAGGTGGGATTTCGGAACATTAAAAAAAGGAGACGATAGAATATTTAGTTATGTAATCTACTCAAAAGTTGGAGTTGTTGGCAAATTCTCTCTTCCCGCAGCATTAGCTATTTTTGAAGAAAATGGGAATATTTCTGAAACATTTTCAAACAAGGTATTCTTTCTTTCAGAACAAGTAAAAAAATAATTTAGCTATGTTCATAGCTTTGCACACTATCTTCGCCCATATACCTTTTGCCCCACTTATCAAAAAAAATTAAACTCTCTAAATCTGGCTTTCTTTTTTCTGATTCTTTTTTCGCCTTGCTTTCTGAACCAACACAAACAATTGCTTCAACAACCAAAGATTCAGGTATCTCTAGCTCTCTTTTAACGATAGAATCCTCAAAAAAACCAACCCAACAAGAAGCAATTTTCTTCTCAGTCAATCCAAGTAATAAATTTTGAATCACCGCTCCTGCCTGC
The DNA here is from genome assembly GCA_964530285.1 of Candidatus Woesearchaeota archaeon. Lineage (GTDB taxonomy): Archaea > Nanobdellota > Nanobdellia > Pacearchaeales > GW2011-AR1 > CAKZRD01. Next base: position 8,970 of record CAZGZN010000014.1, on the reverse strand, counting down.
TGTGCTCCAAATCCCTTATTGTAATGATCATACAACTTATTAACTTTTTCCCTATCAGAAACAACCACAATCAAATGTTCGGCATCTCCAACAAAACTCTGTTGTGCCGCACCGCCAATCTTTTCTATTTTATCTTTATCCGAGACAACTATAAACTTCACACTGTATTGATTTCCGGCCATGGGACAAAATCTAACATATTCCATTGCCCTCAATATCTCTCGCCAACCCACCTTCTTACCAGAATAACTCTTAACACTCTTCCTTTTCTTTATTGCATTTTCAAGTTCCATACATTTTCAAGAATTTTCAAGTTTATAAATCTCACGAAAATCACTATTTTTTTCTAATAAAGAAATAAACTACTCCAACTACTAAAAAAGCCATTAAAAAATTTTGAAATGTAAAAAATGGCACAACAACCATCTTTGAACAAGGATACTCTTTCGTAAGGGGGGCAGAACAACTATAATTTGGGGGGTTAGCTGTAACTGAATAGCTAACAATAATCTTATTCAAATCAGAACATCTATCTTCTCTTCCACTAACCTTATAAGAACAATTTCCAAGAGATTCCACTATCAGATCAGTTTCATTACCACAGGCACTATAATTCCCGCTGTAGGAATTACAACTACTCCCATCCCATTCACATCCACATTTACTTCGATTAACACATAACATATCATTCTTTTTATAGGTATCTCCCTCTGCCTCGCAAAGAGATTCATATTCCAAGGGATATTCATTCAAAAAATAAGATTCTCCATCTGCCCTTCCAGCACCCTCACAACTCTCCTGAGTAGTATACTTTTCACAATATCTTCCTGCACTACTTTCCTCGCACTCTCCAGTCAAAAGATTACACTCATAATTCAATGGGCAACAAGCAATGCCTAACTCCCCATAAAACAAAGAACAATTTCCGATACTTCCACTAGAATTGAAAACATATTTAATTATATTAAAATCTCCTTCGGCAGTTAGATTAGCCCAATAAGCAAGATAGTTTGAGCTATTACATGCCAAACCATTATTAGTAAAATCAATTTCACTAAATCCGCTATTGCCCGAAACAAAATAACACAATCCAAATAAGAAGAGAACTACCCACACACCAATTCTTTTTTCCATATTTTATCTAGGTTTATCTCCTTTTTAAGTTTATCCTCGTTTCAATATCAATTCAATCTTTTTTGGATCTTTTCTAATTTCTTTTACTATGGTTGCCGGGCCAATAAGGGTCACAGCATCCTGTTCTCCAATCAGGATTCTAACAATGTTATGTCTTAGTCTATCAAAAAGCGTTTTTTCATTATCTCCTGAAAGTGTGGATATCTCCACCCCCTGGAATCCCTTGATGTTTCCAATCAAAGTCATTGTATTCTCTATGAGCTTTGTTTCTTCATCTGGTTTTAATCTTCCTTGTAAAATTATAAGTCTATTCTCCAAGATTAATCCCATTATCTTTTTAATTCTATCAAGAGAGCCAAGATGAGCTATTTCTGAAAAAGGCATAAAATGTATTGTTAAATCCTTCTCTTTCGCCTTTTTCTTTAATTTTTTCATTTTCTGCCTTTAACCAATTTAAATAACTCAGAATAAAAATCTTCCATTCCCTTTCCTGTTTTTGTTGAAATTCCTATAACAGGGTATTCTGGAAAAGCGCCTATAATTTTCTTAATATCTGCCTTTGCAAGATCCATTTTATTGGCAACTATAAGTACTGGAATTTTTCTAGCTGCAAGATTTCCGATTATTGTTATATTGATCTGCGAGTAAGGATTTGTCGTTGCATCAATAACTACTACAACTGCTTCCATGTCATCCAACCATTTTATTGATTCTATGATTCCTTGGGTTGCTTCTTTTGCCCTAGTTTGCGCCTCTTTTTTCTTCATTCCAAATTTAATGAAATCTTCAAAATCAATTCGAGTAGCAATTCCAGGAGTATCTACAACTTTAAATTCAATCCGCTTGTTATCTCTTTCCATAACAACATTTTCTTTTATTTTTATTTCTCGAGTTTCATGAGGCACTTTACTAACTGTTCCAATGTCTTCTCCCAACCAATCTTGGCAGATTTTATTTGCTAAGCTAGTCTTTCCAGCGTTAGGTGGGCCATAAAAGCCAAGCTTTATTTCTTTTTTCTTTTTGAAAAGTTTATTCAACTTTTCGTTTAATTTTTTAAGCCAATTTTTCATTTTTTCTTTGTTCCCTTGATACTGTTCATTATTTTTTCTATGGGAATTAGCTCATAAGGTCGAGTTTTTTCGCCACGAGACTTTTTAATAGCATATTCCACTTGTTCTTTAGACCAGCCACGCTTTATTAATTTATCTGTAACCTCTTTATAAGAAACATTATGCTCTCTGGAGTTTCTTATAGACTCCACAAGATTTTGAAGTTCTTGCTCCGATTTAAACAAGTAGAGTTCATATTTCTTTTTGAACTGAATTTGTATAAATGTATACACAACAATCCCTATAACTATTACTATAATCAGCAAGGTTATTATGCTTGACCAAGGTTTACAATCGTCTCTACAATTCTTATAATTTTCCCCAATGCTTTTCTCACAAATTTTATTTAAATTACAAACAGTTATGTCATTAGACAAATCAATTTTACTAGGTTCCAACACAACATAGATATCTCTATCACCAAAATCAAAACTAATTAGGTTTAAACTTCTCCGTTGATTTGGAGAAAGTTCAAGTACCATTCCATTTCCTTTATTTTCTAAAACGACCGAAGATTCCATCCCACTGCTCTCTTCAATTACAAGAAATGACCTCTCATCTTCTGGAGTTACCTCTATTTTATACACCTCTGCTAAATTTTTCTTTATTCCAGATTCATCTAGAAAAACGATACTTATTTTTTCTTTGGTGCCATTTACATAGGTCATCTCCCATGAACTTATGAAGTTTTTATATTTTGGGTCACTTATTGTTTCTCCAGCTATTTCTCCCACAATTTCTAAATCAATATCTTCGGGTTTTGTAATAAATATATCATATGAGATTTTATCTATCCAAACATCCCTAGGAACCCTAATTTCGTTTAGTTCTCTAGCCAACTCTAAAAATTGTTGGTCCGTTGTACTAAGATTTAATTCATTTTTAATTTTTGTTAGATTGCTCCGAAGACCTTCAAGACCCAATTTTTCTTTGATCTTATTCAAGAAGGGCACGTTCAACAAATCAATTTTACTAGCAATTTTATCCAATCTATCTCTTTTTATATCTATATTGCTCTCAAGATAATCTCTAGGAGAAATCGTTTCTATGGTGAAATTTTTTTCTTTGCTTTCATTGTTTTTATTAGTCACTCTTACACTAAGATTATATTCACTTATATTCCAATAGGTTTTAACGGCGATGTTTTGATCGGTTGTTCTTATTTCACCATCTCCGAAATCCCAATAATAACTGTTTATTTCTGACCCACTTAAAACCTCTAATTCAAAAATAACTGGTACTCCTGCAGCAATTTCTAGAGGGTATAATCTTCCAATTTCTAAGAACTCTTCACGCATCATTACTTCTCCACGAAATAATTCTCTTTTAGTTCCAGAAGGACTTTCAAGGAAAACTTCCAAAGTTTCATTTCCTTCAAAATCCGCTAAAAAACTTGCCTTCTCAAGATTAACTTCTCCTTCAAAATTACCTCTAGTTTCTTCTTTGCTTATTTCATATATTTCTTGTCCAACGTTTGTGTCTCCATCATGGGATACATAGGTCTTAATCGAATTTATTTCTAAATCTTGTGAATTTTTATAGAATCTAAATGGTAAAAAACACACTCTTGAGCAGTTCATGGAGTATACTTCTGATAAATATGATTTTGAATTCCTTAGGCTGTCGTTGACAATTATCTGGCTTGTACCACTAAGGCCCTTATATGTTGGGAGATCTACAAAAAGGGCGTAATCTTTTACAGAACTACCGCCAGTGCTAAGAGAGTTATATCCACATTTAGCTTCATTTGATTCTTGTATTTTGACCAAGATTTCTTTCTCCCCACTAACCTTCTCTGCACAGACTACATACTCTCCAGTTAGAATCTCTTCACTGGTATTTGCTACGCAAGAATTTCCAGAGTCTGTAGTGAAGTTACATTGTGCAATCTGGTTTTGATATCCTTCTCCGTATAGACTCATCACAACCCGAGGATTATCCGATCCACTTCCAAGAGTGTAGTTCAAACCCAATCTTACTCTTTGAGTATAATTAATATTTGAGATTTTCTCACAAATCATACCTCCCATTTCTAACAATTGATTTCCTGATGCCCCCCCTTCAATAAAACACCCATAGCTCCTAAATCGATTAAAATTATTTGTAGGTTCCATATAATACCAATTAAGAGAGCCCTCAAAAAATGAGATCCTCAGGGGAATTGTGTTGCTCTCCCCAAAACTCGTGCTTATATTAAATATAACCTTATTTAAATATAAATCTCCATCGCCCCCTACTTTTATTCCAAAGGATTTATTAGAATCAGGCAGAACAACGGAATTTATTGGGGGAGAGACATTAACATATCTATCTTGACAATCATAAACTTCACAGTCTAATCCTTTAGAATTCTCACTTAAAAAATCTCTAATTCCTATCCAATGACCTAAATTTGTAGTGATTTGGCTTTCCGGGGAAATATTTTCAATTTTAAGATGAAAATCTGCAGAAAGCATATCCCCTCTAGAGTAGTTTTCTTTTAGGGAAACATTTGTCGCATTAATAAATTCAAATGAAGACACCAAACCAAAACTAATTATCAATAGTAGGATTAAACCAATAAATATTTCATCTTTTTTTCTCATATAATCTAAAGAAAATCATTATTTATAAATCTTTGTTGATTTTATTGAGAGAATATATCCTCAAGGATATTTTTCTTTTTTAAATTAGCTAGGCATTTCACACAGAGTTTTCTATCTTCAGAGATTTTTGTTAATTCCTCACTTGGAAATCCTCTAAAACATTCGGAACAAAAATCAATACAATCCGAACAATATTCTTCTTTAGAAACTGAACTTTCTCTTATATGTTCTTTACAAAAAACCCTCCTACATTTTTTACATATTCTAACACAATCCTTACAAATAGGGCCTCCGCAAGATTTACATTGATTTTTCAAACATTCTTTACAAAATTGTTTTCCACAACTTGAACATCTAAACAAACAATTTGAACAACAAAGATGCCCGGAGCTACAAATAGAAACCTCCTTAAGTTCAATACCACAACTAAAACAATTAGTTCCGGATATTTTATCTAAAAGAGGATCATACTTAATTTCAAAATCCTTCTTTACATTTCCATCTTCCAATAAAAGACTTATTCGATATACCGGATAATAAATCACAGTACTATTTTCTAGTTTTGTTTCCATATTTACTGCATATTTTTGTTTCACATCCCTTATAGAAAATTCTTCTTCCTTATTGATTTTTTCGATTTCTTCTTCAATATTTTTAACAAATTCCGCGGATTCTAGTTTTTTTATTTTTTCTAAATTCCTTTCATCTTTTTTCAATTCCTCAATCTTCAATTTATTTTTATTTGCCTTCGTTTCGAGCTCTTCTCTCTGAGTTTTATAATGCTCACCTATTCTCTCTACCTCTTTTCTAACTAACTCAGAAATCTCGCCACCTATATTATCAATGTTTGGGCGCATTAAATCTTTAATGCTCTTTTTAGCAATTTCATAGTCTTCCCTCATATAACTACTATCCACCTTGTCCAGTTCTCCCTCACAAATCTCATAATCTTCAAGGTTTCCTTTAACAATTTTCTTCTCATGAACAAAAAGCTCACTTACAATTTCTTCTGTTTTATTTAAGTACCTAAAAGTTGTTTTAAAAGTAAATCGAGAGAAAAAATTATTTTCATAACTCTTATTTATCTTTCTCAAGAAACAATTCTTAAGAGAAATCTTATTTTCTATCTCCTTCAAAGGATCTGCTTTCAAATTTATTTTTAATATTGTATTTGTGGTATCCTTTTCTAAAATCTTCATCACACTCTCGAGGAATTTACTTCCCTGTTCTAATGATTCAAATCCCTCTTTTTCTCCTTCAAAAAGAACCTTGTAGGGAGATTTCTTACCATGAACTTTCTCAAATTCTTTATCAACTTTGTCGAGTACTAAGTAATCTTTATAAATTTCAATTAGGGCATTACGCTTTTTGAAGAAAGAGATTACAACTTCTTTTATTTTTTCCATCTAGTTGTTTTAAATTACCTCTTTTTAAGGATTATTGGTCTAAAAGATTTTTTGTTGCTTCTTTACATTCTTCATACTCTTTTATTCCTTCTTCAATTATATTAGATATCTCTTTAACACTTTTGCTGAACTCTTTAAGATTACCCTTTGAGTTCAAAAAAGCAGTTATAAGTTTATCTTCTATCTTACTGTCTGTGTGATTTCCCTCGCTATCCATTCCTAAATTAAATAAGATTATAGGCAATTCTCCAATCACTAACCCCACACAACACATTTTGTTTATAATCAAATCCACAACATATTCTTCCATTGTGTCTTTAGTTGCAAAAGAGTAAATGTACATATCTCTTTTTTGTCCGATTCTGTCAAGTCTACCTATTCTTTGCTCTACAGACATAGGGTTCCAAGGCAAATCATAATTTATAAGATTTCTACAAAATTGAAAGTTGAGTCCTTCCGCACCCGTATCTGTAGAAATCATTATATCTGCTTTGCCTTGTTTGAATTCATTTATTCTCCTAGACTTCTCTTCTCGGTCCAACCCTCCTAGAAACTCAATAATCCTTAAATTTTGAGGTGCTAGCTTTTCTACAATATATCTAAGGGTAGTTGGATGTCTAGTATATATTAATATCTTCTCATCTTCAGAACGTTTCCTTATCTTTTCAACAATTTCTACTAACTTTTCTATTTTAGAATCCTTTTCCAGCTTCTTATAATCTTCCAAAATTCCCCTAGCAAGCTGTCGAGTGTCTTCGTGATATTTAATATCTCCGGCTATTCTTTCAAGCGTTTCAATAGCAGATTTAGAAGAAGAAGTTATCTTCGGAAGAATTGCATAAATCGCAAGGAGCCCATTAACTTGATTTCCGTCGGCCATAAAATACTTTTTCTTTACTAGTTCTGTTATATTATCATAAATTGTCTTTTCTTGCTTTGTTAAAGTTATGTTTATTACCTTGGGGATTCTTCTTTTATATTCTATTCCTGTCTCAGCTCTTCTTCTTCTGACCATTAGTTCGGACAATTTTTCCTTGAGTTTAGCAGGATTAAGAGGGTATCTCTTATTTCCTCGATATAAAAATTTTTCACGAAACTCTTTCATTGTTCCAAGATGTCCTTTCTTTAACAAATGCAACAGATTATATAGTTCTAATAAATCATTTTGGAAAGGTGTTGCGGTCAATAATAAAAATCTTTTCTTTTGTAGCCTATCTACAAATTGCCATCTTACAGTATTCCTTTCTTTTAATTTATGGGCTTCATCTACCAAAACCAAATCCCAGGAGATTTCCTGAGCCTTATAATGTCTAAATCTTCGATTCTCTTTATCAAATCCCTTAACTCTGTCAATAGAAGCTATAACAAACGGATTTTTTTCATTCCAGTCCTCTGTCTTTTCAATTATCTTAAAATCAAGTTCAAATTTATCTCTTAGTTCTTCAACCCACTGTTCTACTAATGAAGGAGGGGTGAGAATTAATGCTTTTTTAATAAAACCCCTATGGACTCCTTCCTTTAAAACTAGTCCTGCGGTAATGGTCTTTCCTAGTCCCACTTCATCTGCAAGAAGAGCAGTAGCATTAAGCTCTTTAAGTAGTTTCAATGCTCCCTCTGTCTGATAAGGAAGTTTATACAATAAGTTTTTCTCAATTAGTTTGTATGAACGCAATTCATTTATTTCTTCATCCTGCACTAAACTCTCAGCTTCCTTTTTCAACTCAAAAAGTGCTGGAGAAGAAAATTCATTTTTTTCTATCTCCTCAAAGTTCAAATCCTTATCAATAAAAGACTCGTTAATTATGATATCTTCTTTTTCCATAAGGAACCTTATTCTAAGAGACTTTTAAAACTAGTTGATTATCCTAGTTATATTTATATAGGATTAACATTATAAAATTAAGTGGTAAAATTAGAAAGAAAAGCACAGCTTACTCTTTTTATAGTGGTAGCAATAGTTTTAGTTATAGGAATAATCTCCTAATTTGCCATTATTTCTAAATTAAATTCTTCCTCTAAATTTTCTCCCCTTTCACAAGAAGTTGTAGATATTTTAAGCTCAGATATAAAAAGATGTTTAAGGAATACTTCAATTTCAGCCACCGGACTTTTTGGGTTTAATACAGCACATATAGAGGAATATCTCTATAGTCAGTTTCCGATTTGTGTAGATCCTTATCTTCAAGAAATTGAAAAAAGATATTCTCTCTCACAAAGATTGGAAGAAATAAAAGTTGTCTTAACAGAGGACGCTCTTTCGATAGATGCAACCTATCCCATAGAATTGTCCAAGGGGGAAGACATTATAAGGTTAGAGAAGTTTAATTATAAAATTTATCTTGAAACTAAAACCCCTCTAGACTTGGATGAAAATTGCATTTCTTCTAGGGACTCATCCTTAATCTCATTTGATGGGAAATTCAGTCTAAAAGTTCCATCTGGAACTGAGATTAAAAATAAGAACGGTTCTTGTCTTTCAGAGTTGACACTTTCTTTAATTGACCCTCATCTCTCATTTAGTGATAGTTCTAGAATCTTAACTTCCATATACTATCTACCTGGTCCAATAGGCTCAGAGTTTTCTTTGCCAGTAGAAATAACTCTTAGATATTCTGATTTAGATTATGATAATTATCTTCTCTCCTCATCAAATCAAAATTCTTACTTGGAATCCGAAGATAATCTTTTTATATCTTATTTTGAAAATGAAACTGGAGAATATTATCTTTATCCAAA
>CAZGZN010000013.1:0-14164 GCA_964530285.1 Candidatus Woesearchaeota archaeon | reverse complement strand
GCATTGGTTTATTTGGAAGCGAAAGAGTTCTTGAAGGAAAGAGGTCAGAGACTATGAAAATAGAAAGATTATTAAATACTTTTTCATCTGATTCTTCTATGGAAAAGAGGAACATTATTAGATTCATTTTATTATTTTTCTTAGTGATAGTTATGCTTTTTTCTTTTCAATCTGTTTTATCAGAAGAATTAAACCTAACAGATGAAGAAAAAGCAGTAAGATGTATTAATTATTCTGAAGAGATTATCAATGAACTGAGAAATAATAATTTCTCTTTCCTGAGAATCAATGATAGTTTAAAGGAGGCTAAAAATCTTTTCGAAGTTCAAAAAACCTTTGGCGAAAAAGGAAAATCGACGGACTATTCAAGTATCTTAGAGACTTGTGAGGAGATTGCTCTTTTAAAAGTTCTTGCATTTGACTTACAAGATCAAATCGGAGTTCTTGATGATTTTTATAAGAGTTCACTAGAAGGAATTGAAACTAGCGAGATTGAGGGGTTGCTTTCTCAGATTTCTCAAGAGATGATCAATGAAAGATATGAGCTGGTTCCAGAATTGATTGAAAAGACCTATAGTGAAATTATTCTTGCCCAATCCAGGGCGACAACTCTTAATGTTTTTTATGATGCAACTACTCGAGGGGTGAAAAGATTTTTTCAGGAGAGATGGTTAGAATTAGTTATAGGATTCTTTGTCTTAATTTTTCTTATTTTCCTATTAAAAAAACCAATAGAGAAAATGATTATTCGTAGAAGGCTCACATTAGTAGAAATAAGAAAAAAATCTTTAAAGGATATGATTACAAAGAATCAAGATCAATATTTCAATAAAGGAAAGATGTCTGAAGAATCTTTCACTGTCAAAAGTAAAAAACTTGCAGAGATTATTCGGGATGTTGATAGGGAAATTTCAATCTTAAAACAGCAGTTGTATGCATTAGATAGAAAAAAAAGTTTAAATAAAAAGGGAGTTCAGAAAAGGCATAAATAAAATGGAGACACAAGTGTTAAAAACAAAAACAGAAAGAAAGAACTTTTTGGAAAATGATTTTATAGATAGGCTAATTAGAATAGAGCAAAGAGTTTCTGCTAAATATGGGAGTCTTTTAAGTTATGATAATACCTATTGTTATAAAAATCTTTCTCCCAAGAATAGGGAAAGATACGAAAAATATCTAAAGATGAAAAAAAAGAAAAAGCTTGTTTTTGCAACTAGTTTTTTATTGCCTTTATTTGGTATTTTGTTTTTCTTTAAGGGTATAACTGGAAATGTTGTGCTAGGGGGTGTGGATTTTAGTATATCTGTTTATTCCTTGGTTCTTGTTGTTTTTATTTTAGTTTCGTTAACAATTTTTATTTTTCATGTGTTCGGAAAAAGTAGGAGAAAGAAAAAGTTTGACCCCCTATTTGAGCCGTTAGAAAATATTGCTAGAGGCAATCCAAAGAAAAGTTTATAAAGGAAGTTTTATTTAAAAATACGATGAAGAAAAAAAAGGTGAAGAAGATGGTATTGAGTGGGAGAGTTTTGAAAGTTCCCAAAGTTAATTCTTTAAAAAAGGAAATTAAGAAAGAAGAGAGATATTTGAAAACTCATATTCCTGGATTAGATGAGTTATTGGGCGAAGGGGTTCCAAAGGGAAGTGCAATTCTTGTTGAGGGTGGACCTGGAAATGGTAAGACAATTCTTTGTTTGAACATGATTAAAACTTTTTGTGAGAGGGGCAAAAAGGTTTTGTTTATGAGTTTTGAGGAACCTGAGGAAAGATTAAGAGAACACCTCGCATTGTTTGGGGTTGATGCTCCCAAATATGAAAAGAATGGAACTCTCTATTTGAAGAGATTTAATGCTCTGGATATTGCTCGAAGCGTAGAGGCTTTACTCTCTGAGGCAAAAAAAGAATTATTAATTGATGTTCAGCCAGTGCTCATCCCTCAGGATTTTCAGCCAGATGTGGTTTTAATTGATTCTCTTTCTAGTATCTCAAGTGCATTCTCTGGAGAAAGTTCTAGGTTTAGAATTTACATGGAACAACTGTTTAGGTATTTAGAAGGACACAACATAACTTCTTTTTTGATTAGGGAGGTTGCTAATCCTACACATATAGGTACAACATTCTCTGAAGTTGGAGAGGCAGTTTCTTTCCTATCTGATGGAATTATAATTTTATATAATGTATTTGAAAAATCAGGTCATAGAAAGAGAGCTTTGGAGATTCTTAAGATGAGGGGGGCTAACATTAAGAGGAGAATTGTTGAATTTGATATTATTTCTAAAAAGGGCGTTGTTGTTTATCCAAACAAGGTTTTAACTGGAAATTACGTTCTTACTTAATTTTTGATAGAGATTGTAGAAATGTTTAAATAGTCCTTTTTCTTATTGATTTGTACTAAGTATTAGTATAATGAACAATATTAGTGCTTAGCATTAATGCACTATGGATGAAAATAAAAAGAGAGGGGTATTGAGTCTTTTGGATAAAGAAAGGGATGGTTTGACGATTTTAGAAATATCTAAAAATTTGAAAATTTCTAGGAATACTTGTGCGATTGTTTTAGCTAATCTCGAAGGGGCAAATCTAATACGGGTTCGAGAAGTTGGAAAGTGTAAGCTTCATTATTTGAATGGGGGAAAGAAGAAATGAAGAAGATTCTACTTTTTGTTTTATGGGTTCTATTAATTGGTTTCTCTAGTGCCGCGGTGCCCTCCTGGGATGAGTCTTCATATAACATTTCTTATCTAGTTTTTGAGGATTCTCCTTATGAACATAACTTTTCACTGAATTTGACTAATTATAATTCCTCTATGGTCTTTGAAATAGGAAACCTAACTTTTAAGGAGGAGGAGATTAGTCTTCCAAATTGGGTGAGTTTGAATAACCAAACAGGAATTTTAGTAATTAACTCTACAAATGACTCTCTTTCTGGAGTATTAAAGTTCGTGGTCATAGCTAAAGATGGAGATCCTCTAGTGGGCGTTCCATTTAACTTTACAATAAATGCAACTAATGATGCTCCGCTATTTTTAGATTTACAAGAGATTTTTAATCCCTACAATTTTTCTTTTTCTTCTGAAGAGGGGTTCAATATAATTTTTTTTGCGGAAGACGAGGAAGAACACTATCCATTAAATTTGACTAATTTAACTATCCTCGGATGTGAAAAAGCAAATTGGAGCACAAAAGATAACTGTAATCTGAACTACTCCTCTCAAAATCTGACTAATACTTCTTTTCTTTTGAATTTTACGGAATTAGGATGGAATGATATCGGAAGATATAATCTTTCTGTCTGTATTGAAGACTTACCTTCGAATAAACCCTCTTATTCTTCTGAGGATTATTTAAATAAAACTTCTAGTTGTCAAAACTTCTCAATTCAAATTCAAGCAAATTTGTCTATAGATGCAACAAATTGTTCTGGAAACTTTATTGAAGGTGGAGATTTATTTTGTTATCTAAATTTGACAAGTCAGTCTTTCGAAGATAATTTAAACCTAAATAGTACATCTTTTTTAGATGCTGAAGGAGAGTTTTTTATCGATTCTTTTTCATTAAGAAACTGGTTTTTATCAATAACAAATCTCAATTTCTATGAAAATTTTAATCAAACAATTATTAATTTTACAAATCTCTCAAAGAGAAATGTAGGAAATTGGACAATCCAGTTTGAACTAGAAGACTCATTAGGAAATACTTCCCTAGAAAATGTTAGTTTTTTTGTAAATAGAACTTCTTCTAATTCCTCCTTAAATTTAGGGTTCTTTAGGGAAGATAACACTAGTTCAGTCGGAGCTCAGACTTATTTTATTTTAAATATTTCCGATGAGGATTTTTTGGTCCCAGATAAAAGCTTTTATAATGAAACTGTTAATCTTTCTGTTAAGATTTTTAATTCAACTAATTCTACTCAAATTGTTTTTTGGGAAGATTTTTCTAATCTAACTTTTTTTAATTCTGGAGAAAATTCTTCTGTGATTAACAAGACTCTTCAGTTTATTCCCAATGATAGTCAAGTAGGGGATTGGACATTAAATTTTAGTTATTCTGATTTAGAGGGTTTTGGAGGATATGAACTATTTAACTTAACTGTTCTGAATATTGGTTCTCCTCTTTGGAACAAAGAAGTTTTTGAGTGGAATTGTAGTGTTGGTTCTTCTCCTGAGAGCATTAGTTCTTGTTTGTCTCTGAATCTTACAAATTCTTCTGGACTTCTTTGGGCAAACTCAACGAATTTATCAAATCTTATTTTTAGTAATCTTTCTGCAATGCCTACTAATTTTAATTTAACTTCGGATGGGCTTTTAGAGTTCAGTCCTTGGAAGCAAGATGTAAGCCAGTATCTTTCGGAGGGTGTTTGGGATTTTAATCTTTCTGTGAGTGAGGGAGATTTTGGGTTAACTAACTCTAGTTTAAGAATTGTTCTTAATGTAACTAATGAGAATTCTGTTCCTTATTTTAGTGTCTCGCCTTCTAATCTTGATATAAATGAAAGTCAGCCAGGTTCTATAACCTTTAAAGTAGGAGATTATGACTCCTTGATTCCATCTTATTCTTCTAGCCTGAATTTAAGTATATCCTTCAACATTGTTAGTTCTTCCTTACTTTATGAGACTGGAACCAATATCTCTCTAAATCTTGGAACTTCAGGAGAAAAGTATTTTTTAAGCTTTCTTCCTAAAAAGGAAAATGTAGGGAATTATACAATAAATGTTTCTGTTAGAGATTACTTTGGAGCTAGTAACTTTAGTTTATTTAATTTGTCTGTTTTAGGGATAAATAATGCTCCTTTAATCTTGCCTATTACAAATAAAAGTTATGCTATCGGAGATTCCTTAGAATTCAATGTATCTGCAAATGATGCGGAAGATGGAACAAATTTATCATTTAATTATTCTCTTTTAGGGGGAAGTTATTTTGGTAGGGCAATCTCAACGCAAGATATCTTCAACTGTGAGGGTTGTTTCAATAATTCTAGTGGGGTTTTTGAGTTATTGGAACTGAATTCAAGCCATACAGGGGTGTATAAAATAAATGCTTCTGTTATGGATAATGGTTTTGAAAGTCTTCCTTCTAGATCTAATTCAACTATTTTTTGGCTTTTTATTTATGATTCCCCCGAGATTCTATCTCCTATAAATGAAACAGTTTTTTCTTCTTCAGAGAATAGTTCCGTTGTGTTTAATTTTTCTGTTAATCATACAGTTGGAGATAATCTTACTTATGAATTTTGGAAGAATTCTCTTTCATGCGGATATCAGAATTCGAGTGATTGTATTTCTTCAGAGGAAGTTTTAATTGAGAGAGTTAATCTTTCTGCGAACGGAACTAATGTTAGTTGGACTGGTTCTTTAGATTTCCAAGATGAAAGTTATGGTAACTTGAAAAATCTTTCCTTGGTTGTTTATCCTTCTACTCTTGGAAATTCTTCTGTACAAACAAAAAGCTATTTTTATTTAAATATTAGTCATATCTCTCACCCTATAGAATCAATTGGGAGCATTCCATCTACTAGTGGATATTCTGGCACAGGTTCTAATTCTGGAATCTCTTTAGATATGAATGATTATTTCTTGGACTATGACAATTTAGATGATTTTTATTTGGAGAATGTTTCTTTTGAGATCGAAACTAGTTCTTTGTCTTCAGAGATATATTTAGGTTCTGTAAATTCTGGAAATCGATTAAATCAAAATTCTTCTTCTTGGTTGTTGAATTTTTATTCGGCCATTTCAGTTAGTGAGGAGGTATTTATCATTGCAAGAGATTCTGAAGGAAATTTTGTTCAGAGCAATAATTTTACACTTACTTTTAGTGAGCCTCCTGCAGTTCCTTCCACACCTCCTAGTTCTTCTGGTGGTGGTACAACGATTACAAAACATAGCTCTTTATTGATAAGTGTTCCTTCAGAAGTCCAAGCATCTTTTGGGGATAGTATCTCTGTTCCTATTTCTATAGAAAACAATGGAGAGGTTAATCTTGTAGGAATAAATTTGGAAGGTCTTGTTCGATTGGGAGATTCTAGTGTTGGCGATGTTGATATGATCCTTTCAAAAGTTTTTATTCCTTCATTAGCTGTAGGTCAAAAGGAGAATTTAGTTGCAGAGGTAAATATAAATACAAAAAGTGCTGGAAGGTATTTAGGTATAATAAATGCAATTTCTTCGAATCCTAGTTTTTCTCAAGAAGGTCAATTTTATATTGAAATAGAGTTGGTGCAGAGTAAGAATGTTGAAGAAATTCTAATCTTTACTGAAAAGTTATTGGTAGAAAATCCTGAATGTATAGAACTCAGAGCTAGACTAGATGATGTAGCTAAGCTGAAATCTGAAGGAAATTTTGTTGATGCAATGGCTCTTTCCGAGGAGCTAGTAGAATCTTGCAAGAATTCAATTTCACAAAGGAAAGGAACCAGCCTGTTTCAAGGAGATCTTTCAGGTGTTTTATTGTATCTTGCTTTCGGTCTTTCTGGAGCATTTTTGTTTATAATATTTTTTTATGTTTATAAAAGAGTAAAGTTTAATAAGTATCATGAAGATGACTATATATAGATGGTAAAAGAGAAAGAGAGGTTAGAAATAAAAGAGAATGAGGTCCCGAAAATATTTAATGAAGTAGTGGAAGAAGTAGGCAAACTTGTTGTTGGGCAGAGAGGTGTCATAAGAGGTATTTTCTTAGCAATAATTTGCGGAGGTCATGTGTTGTTGGAAGGTTTACCCGGGGTTGCTAAGACTTTGACGATTGAGGCACTTGCAAAAGTTTTGGGATGTCATAGCAAAAGAATCCAATTTACTGTAGATCTTCTTCCTACAGATATAACAGGAATAACAAAATATAATGAAAAAGAAAAAGATTTTGAAGTTGTTCGTGGACCAATTTTTACTAACCTTCTTGTTGCAGACGAGATTAATAGAAGCCCTCCAAAAACACAGTCGGCTCTTTTAGAAGCAATGCAAGAGCGAAAGGTAAGTATTTCAAAAGTGAGTTATGAGCTTCCAAAACCCTTTTTTGTAATGGCTACTGAGAATCCGATAGAGCAGAGCGGAGTTTATTCATTACCCGAAGCTCAAGTAGATAGATTTCTCTTTAAGTTGATCGTTCCATATCCGGAAGAAGAGGATGAGGAAAGAATCCTAGAATCTAATATTTCAATAAAATCTTTTGATGATTTTAATCTTAAACCTGTTCTAAATTCAGATAAGATTATTTCATTACAAAAGAAAGTTAAGGGAGTTTATAGTTCTTCTGAAATAAAAAATTATATTGTGCGTCTTGTAAACGAAACTCGAAAGAAGAATAATTCTATAAGCAAATATATCCTTTTTGGGTGTAGTCCTAGAGCTTCGATTTCACTTTATATTGCTTCAAAGGCCGAGGCATTATTAAATGGAAGAAAGTATGTCATTCCTCAAGATGTTAAGGCTGTGGCTCATTTTATACTTCGTCACAGGTTAATCCTTAGTTTTGAAGCAGAATCTGAAAAGAAAACAAGTGATGAAATTATAGACGAGATATTAAAGATTGTCAGCGCTCCTTGAAATGGAAAATGAAGGAAAACTTAATATTGATTATTTGAAAGCATCTTTATCTTTTCAAAGAGCAATGAAAAAGTTTCAGGTAAAGAAAGTCTTGTATAAAACTCTTTTTAGGGGGAAAGGTTTAGAATTTGAAGGTTATCGGGCTTTTGATTCTGATGATGATTACAATTCTATAGACTGGAAGGCTAGTCTTCGAACTGGGGAAAAAATGGTCAAACAGTATAAAGAAGAAAGAGATGTTAGCGTCTATTTTCTTGTGGATTGCAGTAAAGGGATGCTTTTTGGTTCAGCGAGTGAACTTAAAGCAGAATATGCTGGAAAATTGGTTTGTGTGCTGGCACATCTTGTATTAAATTCAGGAGATAAGGCAGGACTTATAATGTACTCTGACAAGGAGATGAGAGTTTTAAGTCCTTCTGGTTCAAAAAATCAGTTGTCGGTTATCCACAAATATCTTTCAGATATAAATAATTATGGGGGGAATTTTGAAATTGAGAGAGCATTAGAATTTTCTTTTAGATTCCTTAAAGGAGGTTCAAATAATGTTGTTCTTGTTTCGGATTTCATTCATCTAAAAAAGGGGTTCGATAGAAATCTTGCACTTGTATCCTCAAAGGCAGATTTTTTTTCGATTATGGTACGAGATGAATTAGATAATAATCTTCCTAATGAAAACTATCGTTTTGTTGTACAAGATCCGCATTCAAATAAGCAAATGATTGTAGATACAAAGATGGCTGCATTAAGATATAGAGAAAAAGCTCTAATTCAAAAAAAGAAAATTAAGGAGATTTTTTCCAAACAAAATATTGATCTGTTGGAATTAAAAAACACAGAGGACTTTTCTTTGTCTTTATCCGATTTCATGAAAAGGAGGGCAAGGGAAATTAGGACATGAATTTCTTCTTTAATTATCCAATATTTTTGTATTTTCTTTTGATTATTCCTTTAATCATAGTTATTCATTTTCTTGGAGAGGTAAGATATAGGAAGAGGGCAATTCTTTTCTCTAATTTCGAAGCATTGGAGAGGGTTTCTGGAATTGAATTCTTTTCTAAGAGTTTTTTTGTTTTATTCTTAGACGTAGTTTTGATTATTCTTATTGTCTTTTCTATGGCTCAGCTTAATGTTCAATACTCTTCTAGAACTGATTCTTTTAATCATGTAATTCTCATAGACAGTTCGCGTAGTATGGGTGTTGACGATGTTGGAATGATTAGATTAGATTTAGCGAAAGATGTTGCAATTTCATTTGTGGAGATGATGCCAAAAGGAGTAGAATTTGGAGTCATCTCTTTTGCAGGGGAGCCAAAAATTATTAAGAAATTGGATAGCTCAAAATTGTTGACATTGGGTGCAATCAAGGGTATCTCTTTTATTCAAGTTGATGGATCCAATTTAATTAATCCTATCTTATTGGCTGATAGTTTGTTTAGTGATGAAAGAAAATCTTTATTGATAGTTAGCGATGGTGAATTCTATTCAGAGGACTTTTTAGAGTCATTGGAATATCTTGCTGAATCTAACATTGTTGTAAATACAATTTTAATTGGAAGTGAATTCGGGGGGAGGGATGATTTGGGTGCCTTGCACAAAACTAATTCTGAGTTTATGAAATCTCTTGCATTTAATAGTGGAGGAAAATATTTTGAGTTGAGAAAATCGGGTGTCCCATTAGATTTCAAAGAAGTTTTTGTTGAAAGTGATAGGGAGATAAACTTGAATTTAACAATTTATTTGTTGATTACAACTCTTGTAATTTTTGTTCTTCTTTGGTTTGTAAATAATTTTAGAATTAGAATTCTGCCTTTCTAATCTTTATTTTTACTTTTATATATCTTTCATTCTCAAACCCATTAAAATTTCATCTTTCCCCTAAACTTCTTGGCCATTTTTTGAAGGGTTTTTTGATCTATCTGTCCTTGTTCAAGTCCCTCAAGAGATGATTGAGATTTTACTAGTTCGCTCATCATTTTGTATTGTTTCAATAATTCTCTTATTTCAGATGTTGTGGTTCCCGAGCCTTTAGAGACTCTCTGGATTCTTGAAGTTTGTTTATCAAACATTCCTGGATTTTCTATTTCTTGTTTTGTCATAGACTGTATTGCATATTTCCATCTCTTCATCTTACTCTCTTGTTTTTCTAAAACTTCTTTTGGAATTTTTGCCTTTCCAAAACCTGGAACCATGGACATTATTTTATCCATGCTCCCAATTTGATTCATTGAATCTAATTGGGAATAAAGATCCTGAAGTGTAAATTTTCCTTCTTTCAATCTTTCTTCCATTCTCTGTTGTTGTTTTTCATCTGTTGCTGAACGAACTTTCTCTAATAGTGTTTCTAAATCTCCCATTCCTAGAAGTCGTGATATAAAAGAATTTGGATTAAAGGTTTCTAGTTCATGTATCTTTTCACCTGTTCCAATGAAAAAGATAGGTGCCTTTGTTTCTGCACATGCTGTTAATGAACCCCCTGCTTTTGCTGTTCCGTCCATTCTTGTGATTATTACTCCGTCAATGGAACACGCCTTTTGGAATTCTTGTGCTTGTGTTTTTGCGGCTTGACCTATGTCTGCAGGCATTACAAGAATTCTATAATCTGGATTTACCTTCTTTTCTATAGATTTGATTTCTTTTATTAACTCTTTATTTAGGCCATCTCTTCCTGCGGTATCTACAAGGACTAAATCAAATTTTGATAATTCGTTTTCGTATTTTTTATAAATTTTAAGAGGGTCTTTTTCTTTTTTGTCTATAAAAGATTTTATTTTTGCTTTTTCACACATTTGCTCGAGCTGGTCCATTGCTGCAGGTCTTTGTGTGTCTAATCCCAAAGCACAGATCTTTTTTCCTCTTTTTGCATAATAAAATCCTAGTTTGGAAATAGTTGTTGTTTTTCCAGAGCCATAAAGACCAATTAACATTATCTTTGTATTTTTTTCTAATTTTATCTGTTTCCCTTCACCTATAATCTGCCTAATTTTCTCGTGGATTAATGCAACTAGTTGTTCTTTTTTGTCCACATCTTTAATTTTCTCGTCTATTGCTAGTTTTCTAATTTCTTGACTTATTTGCATCACTAGTTCTACATTAACATCTGATTCGATGAGTGCTCTTTGCAATTCTTTTATTATAGAATCTATGAGTTTTTTGTCTACAAAGATTGCATTAGTTATCTTTTTTATTCCTCCTGTAAGTGCTCCAGATATTCTTTCTAACATCTTTTTATGAGGTTTTCATAGGTTTTAAGGTTTTTGGAGGTTAAAATCTATTTATGAAGATCTGTTCTTCAGTTGGGGGATAATAGTTTTCCCAAGGATTTTCATTTCTTATTGACTCCTCAGAGTATACCCCTGTATTTTGTTTTAGTTCTTCTTCAGTAATCTCTGAAAGTTCTCTAGCGCCAAGAATCTCTCCGAAGATTAGGTGTTCTTTTCTAATTTCTTTTCTAGATCTTATTCTTCCAATTATGTATGTATTTGTTTGTTTTGGATATTGGCCTACAATTGTTTTTAATGGCAATTCTAGTGGAATAAGTGCAGATTTTATTATTTGAGAAGAATTAAGTCTTCCAGTTTCTCTTTGTTCTAGAGAGATGTTTTGCCATAGGTTTGAACAACTAGTTCTTAAAATTATTCTATCTCTTGCATCTCTTAGCCCCCCATAAATTCCGAGTGATATTCCTGAACTTGCTATAAGAGTTAATCCAACTAATGTTAAACTTTTTAGTGTCTTTCTAAAGGTCTTCTTTTCATTTGAGAAATAATTTTTTAAAAGAATGTATCCTGCAGGAGAAATAGGGGCAAGCCAGTTTATCTTTCTTTTGTCCATTGTATCAGTCTAATCCTAATGTTGAAATTATTCTGTTCTTATCGAAAACTTCTATGTCTTTGTATTCTTGACCAGTTCCTAAGAATAATATGGGCTTTTTTGTTATATATCCTACAGAAATCATCGTTCCGCCCTTTTCATCTATATCTGCCTTTGAGAGAATTATTCCTGTAAGATTTATTAATTTATCGAATGTTTTGGCTTGTTCTGTTGCATCGTTTCCGGTTGTTGATTCTCCTGTAAATATCTTCATGTCTGGCTGTGTTACTCTGATTATTTTTTCTAGTTCTCTTAATAGACTTTCTTTATTATTTAGTCTTCCTGCGGTGTCTATAAGCACCACATCTAAACTATGTTTCTTTGCGTATTGTATAGCTTCGAATCCGATTGATGCTGGGTCTGATCCGTAATCTTTTTTTATCATTGGAACTTCTAGTTTATTTGCGTGAACTTCTAACTGTTCTATACTTGCCGCCCGGTATGTATCTGCTGCTGCAAGGCAAACAGATAATTTATTTTTTTTCAGGAGGTTGGTTAGCTTAGCAACCGTTGTTGTTTTTCCAGAGCCATTAATTCCTACGAGGGCTATTACAAAAGGTTTTTTATTTTTTATCGAATCTTTGATTGTTTTTATGAAATTGGGGGATTCCAATAGAATCTCATTTATTATTTCTTTCAATTCTTTTTCAATGGAGTAATCTTTTTTGCCAATCAATCTTGAGGAGAGCTCTTGTTTAATCTTTTCAACAACTTCATAAGCAACATTGTTTTGTAGGAGGGTGAGTTCTAGTTCTTGAAATAATTCCTCAAATTTCTCTTGTGTTAATTCTGATTTGAAGAGGCGAGAAAAAAAACTTCTTTGGTTTGGTTTTTCTAATTCTTGATTTTCTAGAAGGATTTGAGTGGTTTCTTCTTGCTCTTTGTTTTTTTTTCTTGGTTTCTTTGTTATTTCTCTTGAGATGGGGGTAATTTCTTGAATCTCTTCTTGAGTTCCTTTAGAAGATGTTCTCTGTTTTTTTGTTGATTTACCCTTTTTAAATTTTCCTTTTGTTTTATTACTTTTAGAACTTCTAATTGTTTTTGCTGTCTTAGGATTTCTTTTTTCTTTTGCTTCTTCTACTCCTAAAACTTCTTCTTTTACTTTTGAAGCCCAATTCTTTAGTTTTTCTTTTAGTGAATTAAACATATTATTTTTAATGACAGGTTGTTTAAAAAGTTGTGGATTATGCTTCTCTAGAAGGACAATGCTTTTAAGCTTTGGTTGTTGTTTAGTTCTATGATAACCTATAATGATCTCTATGAGGCCTTGAGAAAAGAGAGATACTCTGATGAACTTCAGGTTCCTTCAAAAAATTTTATTTCTGAAGTTGCGGAATATTTCAATGAGAAGAAAAGCGCTAATGAGGTAAAAGATGACTTCTTTTCAGATGCGACTATAAAGAGCAAAAAAAAGTTGGAGAATGCAATCTCGATATTTAAGGAGCTTCTTTCTAGGAGAAAAAAGAAAATCTTGAATTTGGCCTTTGTTGCTTCTGAAACGGGAATTTCTAAAAGAGACTTCGAGAATATGTTATTTTTTGAAAAAGAGCTTTTTGAATCTGTAGTCAAGGCGCTTGAAAAAACCGACCAAAATTTGAATGAGGGTATGGCGGGGGAAAAGGTGGAGAATAATTTCTTGCTTGTTCGCTTTTTAGATTCGGTGTGTACATTTTTGAATACAGAGGGGGAAGAGGTTGGTCCTTTTAATAAAGGTGAGATTGCTAATATGGATAAGGAAGTTGCGGAGATTCTTCAGAAGGATGGAAAGGTAGAAGTTTTGGAGGAGGATTAAATTTAAATAGTTTGTTTTTTAATGAGAGTTATGGCATTTTATTCAAACTTGGGCTGGTATAGGTATTCTAGTCCGCAAGATTTATTACAGAACGAATGGGTTTTATTTGTTATTGTTTTCTTAGCTCTCTTTGCTATGTGTTACATGGCATTGTCTAATTTCTTTTTTAGGAGCAAAGGACCTCAAAATTTAAAAGACATTTTATTAGGGGTCAGTAATAACTCTCCTGCGAAAGGTCCGGTGGTTGTGATTTCTTTGGCCGTTTCTTTAATGGCGTCTATGGCTATGACCCAGGCGGGGTATTTGCAGGCATACTTGGGTGTAGGGGCCACAATAGGGGTTTTAATATTTTCCATAATAGTTTTTGCAATTTTAACTCTTCCCTTTTATGTAGCACTTGAACATAATTTCAGTTCTAAGTTTGCTGGACCTGTTTTTGCCTTGATTGTTTGGTTTGTTTTGAAATATCTTTTTATAGAGGTTGCAGGAAATCTTTATTGGGATCTTCCGTATTCTTGGAGAGATAGCTATGAGTTTGTTTCTTCGTTTGGAGGATTGGTTTTATTATTAATTGCAGGATTTTTAATAGGTTTAATGAGAAATAAAAAAGGGAAGTCTAACTAATGGTAACAAATTTTAGAGGAAAACTTGTAGGAATTCTTTTGATAGCTGTGGGAGCTTGGCCTTTTTTATTGAAGATAGGTAAAATTGGAACTTTTTTTTCAGAGTATAAATTTTTAGAATATTTTGTTCCAGGAGAACTTGTTTACCAGGTTGTTTTAATTTTATTTGGTGTGTTTTTGCTTTGGAGAGTTAGGGTTGTTGCAGAGCCTATTGATTATAGTTCTAGAAGAAAGAGATAGTTTTTTAGGTTACAATAATCTTTATAAACTAGTATTTCTTGAGGAAAGCATGGGAAAGAAGATGAATTATTTTTTGAAACTAAATAAATTTCGGTATTTTAATT
>CAZGZN010000012.1:0-14314 GCA_964530285.1 Candidatus Woesearchaeota archaeon | reverse complement strand
GCAAAAACAAAAAGAGAAGAAAGAATTTTTTATAGGCTAAACTCTTAAAAACCCCATCTTTCTAATCTATTTATGGAACAAACTAAACCAAAAACTATAAACGAGAAAGAACTAGAAATCTTGGATTTTTGGAAGAAAGATAAAACCTTTGAAAAATCTTTGAAGAAGACAGAAAAAGGAGAACCATATGTTTTTTATGATGGACCTCCATTTGCAACAGGCCTTCCACACTATGGACATTTACTTGCTTCTATAGAAAAAGATGTTATCCCTAAGTTTTGGACAATGAGAGGGAAAGATGTTAGAAGAGTTTGGGGGTGGGATTGTCATGGTTTACCTATTGAAAATATCGCAGAAAAAGATTTGAAGATAAATTCTAAAGATGAAATTGAGAAGATGGGAATAGAAAAGTTTAATTCTTTTTGTAGAACTAAGGTTTCAAAATATGCAGACGAATGGGAGAAGATAATTGAAAGACTTGGAAGATGGGTTGATATGAAGAATTGTTATAAAACTATGGATAATGAGTATATTGAATCTGTTTGGTGGGCATTTAAACAGCTCTATGAGAAGAAATTAATTTATGAAGGAGAAAAAATCTTGATGTATTGCCCTCGTTGTGAAACGCCCTTGGCAAAATCAGAGATTGCTATGGAAAATGCTTATCAAAATATAAAAACCGAAACAATAGTTGTTAAATTTAAATTGAAAAATAAAAATGCTTTTGCTCTTGCTTGGACTACAACCCCTTGGACATTGCCATCCAACCTTGCCTTAACTGTCAATCCTGAGCTTGTTTATGAATATATTAAAGATAAGTCGGATGGAACAAATTATTTGTTGGCAAAATCTTTAATTTCTAATTTTTTCAAGTCTGAGGAAGAATATGAAATCATTGAGGAAGTTTATGGAAAAGATTTAGAAAATTTGGAATATGAACCTCTGTTTCCATACTTCAAAAACACTAAAAATGCTTTCAAAATAATCCTAGGAGATTTTGTAACTGCAGAGGATGGAACAGGAATAGTCCACACAGCTCCAGCATTTGGAGAGGAAGATTATTTAACCTGTAAGAAATACGGAATTCCCATTGTTCAACCAGTAAATTCTAGAGGAAATTTCACAAACGAAATAACCGATTTCAAGGGAAGATATGTTCATGATGTAAATGTAGACATAATTATATTCTTGAAAAAACAAGGAAAAATTGTTTCTGTTAAAAAAATAGAACATGAATATCCATTTTGTCATCGGTGTGCAACACCCTTAATTTATCGAGCATTGCCTGCTATTTTTGTAGATATTCAAAAGATAAAGAATAGGATGGTTGAGTTGAATAAAAAAGTTAGATGGCATCCTGAGTTTTTAAGGGAAGGTAGAATGGAACATAATCTTTCTACTGCTCCAGATTGGAATTTATCAAGAAACAGATATTGGGCTGCCTCAATTCCTATGTGGAAATCTAAATCTGGGAAAACAAAGGTAATAGGTAGTATAGAAGAACTGAAGAAATATGCAAGAAAAATACCAAGAGATATAGATTTACATAAGGATGTAGTAGATAAAATAACTTTAGTTGATGAATCTGGAGAAGAAATGACTAGAATTCCGGACGTTTTTGATTGTTGGTTTGAATCTGGAAGTATGCCCTTCGCTCAATTTCACTATCCTTTTGAAAATAAAAAACTCTTTGAAAAAAATTACCCTGCAGATTTTATTGCTGAAGGACTTGACCAAACAAGGGGTTGGTTTTATAGTTTAATTGTTTTAGGAACTTCCCTATTTGACAAAATCCCCTTTAATAATGTTTTAGTGAATGGTTTAATCCTTGCTGAAGATGGAAAGAAGATGTCTAAGAAGCTACAAAACTATCCTGATCCAAAAATTTTAATGGAAAAATATGGCGTAGATACACTTAGGTTTTATTTGGTTGGATCAAATGTAATGAATGCTGATAATTTTAATTTCTCGGAAAAAGGAGTAGAAGAAATTTATAAAAAAGTTATTGTTCTTTTGCATAATGTGTCTAATTTTTATAGTATTTACAAAGATATTAAGTTAAAAGAAAGATTAGATTCGAAGAACATCTTGGATAAATGGATAATCTCTAGAACAAATGAGTTGATAAAAGAGGTACAACAAGACTATGAAGACTATGATACAATTTCTGCATGTAATAAAATAAGAGTTTTCATTGAAGACCTCTCTACATGGTATGTTCGAAGGAGCAGAGATAGATTTAATGAGAGAAATTCAGATGCAAAAACTACCTTGAAGTTTGTTTTAGAAAACACTGCAAAGGTAATTGCTCCCATAATGCCTTTTAGTGCAGAAATGATTTTCAAAATGTTGGGAAATACAAAATCAGTTCATTTAGAAAATTGGCCAGAATTTTCAGAGAAGAAGATTGACAAAGAGGCAGAGAAAGAAATGACTTTGACCAGAGAGATTGTTTCATTGGCATTGAAGGAGAGAGATATTGCTCAAATCGCATTAAAACAACCCCTCTCCGAAATCAAGATAAACTCTCCAGAGTTAAAGAAAGAGTATTTAACTATAATCTCAGAGGAAACAAATGTTAAGAAGGCAACTTTAGTGAAATCAGAGGACATATCTGTTGAGTTGAATACCAAACTTAGTCCAGA
This sequence comes from Candidatus Woesearchaeota archaeon, assembly GCA_964530285.1. Classification (GTDB taxonomy): domain Archaea; phylum Nanobdellota; class Nanobdellia; order Pacearchaeales; family GW2011-AR1; genus CAKZRD01. The sequence continues at coordinate 11,669 of CAZGZN010000012.1, read as the reverse complement.
ACTAGAAGATGAAGGTCTAGCAAGAGAATTGATTCGGATAATTCAATCTATGAGAAAGAAAAATAACCTCGTAAAAGAAGATAAAATAACTTTGAATATTTCCCTAGAAAGTTCTAGCAAGGAAAGAGTTTATAATTTTATAAATGCTGATTGTCCAAGGATTGGTGCAACCAAGATTAATTTCTCGAATGAAGAAACCCTTGATTTTACTGAGGAGGGTTCTGTTAAAAATAACAAATATTTTATTTCTTTCTCGACGATTTGAGATTTACTCCTATAAACCAAGAAAAAACACAGAAAGGTTTAAATAGTCTTTATCTCTCTGAAATATATGATTGTCAAAGAGGAATTTCTAGGCAGACTGAGAAAGATATTTGATTTAAACTTGTACGAAGTTAAAGTTTGGGCTGCACTTCTTTCGAGAAGACAATCTACTGCAGGAGAGTTGGCCTCGATAAGTGATGTTCCTCGTTCAAGAACCTATGATATTCTAGAAAGTTTAGAGAAGAAAGGTTTTATTGTTATGAAACTCGGTAAGCCGATTAAATTTGTGGCCCTTAAGCCAGAAGAAGTTGTGGAAAGAGTGAAAAAGAATTTGGTTGTAGAAGCTAATGAAAAATCTAAGAGGCTAGAAAAGTTAAAAGGGGAAGACGTATTAGAAGAGCTGAATGGATTATTTAATGAGGGCGTTAAATATGTGGATTCTACAGATCTGTCTGGTTCGATTAAAGGGAGACAGAACCTATATAATCACTTAGATATGCTTGTTAGGGGAGCTGAGAGCTCTATAATCTTTGCAAGTACTGGAGAAGGTTTGAATAGAAAAATGGAAGTTCTATTGCCCTCTATGGAAAAGGCGAAGAAGCGAGGAGTTTCTATAAAGATTGCTGCGCCAATTACAGAATCAAACAAGAAAGTAGCTAAAGAACTTCAGAAAATTGCGGATGTTAGAAATTGTCAAGAATTAAAAGCAAGATTTATTGTAATTGACGGAAAAGAGTTGATGTTTATGGTTTTAGATGACGACAAGACTCACCCAAGCTATGATGTTGGAATTTGGATTAACACAGAATTCTTTGCGAAAGCATTGGAAGATTTATTTAACATAGCTTGGAGTAGCTTTAAAAAAGTTTAGAATGATAAATATTGCGGAATATTTAACTTCGAATCCTCAACTAGTCTTAATAATTATTTTATGGGAAAGTTTATGGAAAGGTCTTGGGTTATGGAAGGCTGGAAGAAGAAATGAACCTCTTTGGTTTGGTTTTATTTTTATATTGAATACTCTTGGAATTTTGCCAATTGTTTATCTAATCATTAGGAAGGATAGGAAGAAGATAAAAAAGAGATGAGGCTACAAAAGAAGAAACTACATTTCCTCCAATTCTTTTATTCCTAGTAAATTCAAACTTTTCTTCAAAACATTTCTAAATGCTTCAATCATCTTTAATCTAAATCCTTCTTCCTTACTTCCAATAACTTGGTGTGCATGATAAAACTCATTAAAACTTTGTGCAAGTTCATAGGCGTAATTTGCAATTAGATTAGGAGCTAGTTCTTGATACGCTTTTTTAACTATCTCTGGAAAGTCTTGTATCTTTTTTATCAAATTAACTTCGCTTGGAGATAAGTTTAGTATCTTAAATTTCTTGCTTTTATTTTTCACTTTTCTTAATATAGAAGACGCACGGGCATAGGAGTAAAGTAAATATGGACCGGTGTTACCTTCAAATTCTAGTGCTTCCTTCTTATCAAAGACTATTGTTTTTTTAGAATCCTGTTTCAGCATAGAATATTTTATTGCGGAAATAGCTATTGCTAAAGACCTAGAATCAATTTCTTTTTTTGATGCTCCTCTCTCTTTCATACTCTTTGAGATATGTTCTAACAATTCCTTCATAAATTCCGAATAAAGAATATTATCTCCTGTTCTGGAAGACATCTTTCCAGTTGGTAGGCGAACCATTCCATAGGTAATAAAGTCATAAAAATCCCCTTTATCGAATTTCATTAGTTGTAAAGTTTTTTTCAATTGTTTAAAATGCAGAAGTTGTTCATCTCCAACACAAACCAAATATCTATCTGGAGAGAATTCCTTTGATTTTCGGATTGCTAAAGCAAGGTCCTTTGAAGAGTATAAAACTGTTTTGTCACTCCTAAGCAAAACCCAAATTCCTAGATTCTCTTTCTCTAAATCCACTATCACCGCCCCCTGACTTTCTCTGGCTATTCCTTTTTTCAACAAGTCTAATGCAATCTTCTTTCCAGGTATTTCTTCCTCAGATTCAAAATAGTGTACATCAAAAGAAGTATCCAGTTCATCATAAATCTTTTTCCAAGAATCTATAGAAAGCTGTCTTGTCTTTTTCCACAACTCATTAATTTTTTTATCTTCTTTAGTTCCAATTTTTAGATTTATTTCATTTACTTCCTCCTGAAATGTTTCATCTTTAACCAACCTTTTTACAGCATCTACATAGATGTTAGCAATCCAAGACTCGTCCTTTTTTAATTTTTCATTTTGATGAAATTTGTTGTAACACCAGATCCATTTAGCTATGTGCATCCCAGTATCTCCACTATAATTCGCTCTTACAACTTTCTCAGAATTGAATTCTAGGATTCTCGCAAGGCTTTCTCCAAGCGAGGTCCCCCGGATATGGCCTACGTGAAATGCCTTGTGAGTATTTGGTTGAGAAAATTCTATTAAGATTTTTTTTTCCTTCCCCCTCTCTGAAGAACCATAACTTTTCTTTACAGCTTCTTTCAAAACTTTCTTAGCCAAGAACCTTTTATCTACAAAAAAATTAACGTATGCAGACTTTATCTCAACCCCAGAGATTTCTTTTGTTAAATTTTTTCTGGCTTTTTCCGCAACTTCCTGTGCAATTAATAAAGGACTTTTCTTTTCTATCTTTGCTAAAGAAAAACATGGAAATGCAAAATCCCCCATCTCTTGCTGAGGAGGAATCTCGATTAAATCTTCTATTTCTTCTTTTTTTAAGTTCTTATCTAATACTTTTTTAAGGAGATTAACGACATACTCTTTCATGATTAGATTAGCTAAACAGAGTTTAAAATGTTTTCTAAGAGTTCCAATGCCCTTAATCCGCTTTTTTCCTTGTCTTTTATTTCCAACATTATATCTATATCAACTCCAGAGATCTTAATTTCATTTAGGGTTTTTTTAAAATCTTCTAAGTCTATTGATTCTGTATGAGCCCCAAATCTGCCCTCTTTTTTCTGTGAAGAATAATCGGCAATAGGAATTCCATCTCTTTTCTTCCAAGTTTCTTTAACAAGCTTCAACCCTTCAAATATCTTTTCTCCATGGTTATTTAAAGAATGATGAAAGAAATCAAAGATTATTGGAATTCCTATTTTTTCATGGATTTCCAAACAATCCTTCAAGGAATACATCCTTTCCTCATTTTCTATACATAGTCTTTTTTTAACATTCTCTGAAAGTATTTTATAATTCTCTATAAATCTTTTTATTGCGGAGGCTTTATCTCCATAAACTCCTCCAACGTGAATCTGAACTTTTGCGCTTTCATCCAGCTCCATTAGATCTAAAACATCACAATGATACTCTAACTCTGCAAAACTTCTTTTAACAATCTCTTTTTTTGAAGAGTTAATCAAAACAAATTGATCTGGATGCATGGAGATTCTGATATGATTTTTCTTAATGAATGAACCAATCTTCTTAAATTTCTCTTTAAATTCTTCTCTCCAATTGAACTTGCAAACTTCGTGTGAAGCAAAGGGAATTAATCCTGAACCAATTCTGAAGAAGAATAAACGATTCTTGACATTGTACTCTAGTGTTTTCTTTAGACAATCTAAATTAGAAGAAATTTTTTCTTTTAATAGAATCTCTGAGTAGTTGGAAAGACGAAAAGTCATATTAGGTGTACAATCCATAGAGGTATTTATGCAAGGATATCCTATTTTCATAGTCTTAATAAATGGAAGTGGTTTAAATAGTTAATTTTATTTGAACTTAATAATAAGAATCATTTAATCAACCCTAAATTTTTATATTTTTATTTGAAACTATTAGAATAATCAAAAAAATAAAAAAAGGAACCAAAAATAAAATTCCTAAATAAAAAAAGCCGATTTATCGGCTGTGAATAATTATTTCTTCTTCTCTACAAGTGTCTTACAAACCCCTGCAGCAACTGTAACACCTGCGTCTCTTATTGCAAATCTAGCCATATATGGGTTGTCTTGAGATGTTTCCAAAACAAGATTTCCGATAGGCTTTAATCTTACAATAGCGACATCTCCATTCTTCAAGAAGTCTGGATTTTCTTGTGCTACTTGACCTGTTCGAGGATCTAGTTTTGAGACTAGTTCTACGAATTGACATGGTATTTGAGCTGTGTGTACATGGAATACTGGAGTATAACCTTTTGCAATAACAGTGGGATGATTAATTACCGCAACTTGTGCTGTAAACTCTTCAACTATTTTTGCTGGAGCATTTGCATCACAGATAACATCTCCTCGTGCAATATCTTTCTTGCCAACACCCCTAATGTTAACACCGACATTGTCACCAGCTTCTGCTTCTGGCAATTGCTCGTGATGGGCTTCAATACTCTTGATTTCGCCTTGAACACCTGTACCTGTTCTTCCAGGTAAGATAACGATCTTTTGCCCAGGCTTCATGATACCTGTTTCAACTTTTCCTACCGGAACTGTTCCAATACCTGTAATTTCATACACGTCTTGGATAGGCATTCTCATAGGTAATGTTGTTGGTTTTTCTGGAGCAGGGAACTTATCGATTTGTTCTAAAACTGTAGGTCCTTTATACCAAGGCATCTTGTCAGATTTCTTAGCAATGTTTATTCCTTGCAGACTTGAACCTGCAATAAAAGCTACATTATCTGGATTGTATCCAACAGATTTCAATAAATTGCTTGCATCGGTCTTGATTTGATTGAATTTAGCTTCATCAAAGTTGACCATGTCCATCTTGTTTACCAAGAGTGCAATTTGTTTGACGCCCATAGTTCTTAACAACCATAAGTGTTCCTTTGTTTGCTCTTGAACACCACTTGGAGCAGAGATAACAAGGAAAGCTGCATCTGCTTGAGAAGCGCCAGTGATCATGTTTTTGACAAAATCTCTGTGCCCTGGAGCATCGATAACAGTTACCTCATAATTTTGAGTCAGAACCTTCTTGTAATTCAAGTCGATAGTAACTCCTCTTTCTCTTTCTTCTTTGATGGTATCCATGAAATAAGCAAACTCGAAACCCGCTTTACCATTCTTTGCTGCTTCTTCTTTGAGTTTTGTTAACTCTTGTTCAGACATAATACCTGCACCATAAAACAATTGTCCGATTGTTGTGGATTTGCCGGCATCTACATGTCCTACGAAGACAACATTCATTATTGGTTTTTGTTTAGCCATTTCTTTTTTATATTAATTTAGTTAAAAGTTATGCCTTTCGACACGAAAGTTAATCACAAAAAAGCTTTAAAAATGTTTGTATAGTTAAGTTTAAATATAATGATTTATTATAAATTGTTATAAAAACTAATAACCATGGTTCAAAATATAATAACAATTAGTGAAAAAGAGAATAGAATTGTGAATGTAGTTAAGGCAAAATTTGGAATGAAAAATAAAAATCAAGCTATTGGTTTTATGATACAGACGTATGCCAAACATTTTTTGCCTGAAGCGTTGCAACCCATTGAAAAACCAAAGAGATTATTGGAGAGAAAGCAAGTTGAAAGTGTGGAAGAAATGAGAAAAGAATTAAGAGAATAAATTTATAATCCGCTATTATGTTTTTTAGAGATCTTCTTTATTACAAACTCTCTAATTTTTTCTGCTTCTTCAACAGAAACAGCAGGAATATATCCCTCCGAATGTATTCCCCTCCCATTTACAGGCATAGAGTAACCTGCTGTTTGAATATTTATACTAGAGAACCCACAAATTCTAGCAATTATCCCCCGGGTTATGTCTATGTTTTGTATTCTTTGATAGGGAATGTTACTATACTTCTTCCAGATTATTCCCTTCTCTATTCGAAGTTGTTCAGAACCAAATTCATATCTAAAAAATTTATAAGTGAGTCTTGCATAAGTCTCTGCAATTGCAATTAAGAGAATTAAACCAAAAAAAGCATAAGAAAAAATTGAGGGGTTAAACTCAAATCCATCTTTGAGAGTCATTGAAACAACTAGTCCTCCAAAAAACATCGATAAAAAGAAGATTACAAAGAAGAATGAAAAGAATCCTCCAATTCTAAAATGCCATTTTGCCCCAGAATGAAGTTGGTTCATTACCATACAATTTAAAACATAAAGAAGTTTTTAAATGTTTCTAGAAAAATTAAAATGGTAAATCTCCTTGATTGAGTGTATATAAGCTTTTTTCAAGGTCATTAAATTTAAGCATTTTTCTTCCTTCATGTAATCTTTCTGTTCTTCTTTTAGCATCCCAAAGTTCAGTATCATATCTTATAACAACACACTGAAAAATCCTTCTCTTGGCATCTAGAACAGAAGCAAACAATTCCTCCTTCAAGATATCAAAAGTGTTTGCTTCAATTCTATACAACCCTCCATCTTTAACAACCTTAGCTGAAAAATTTATATCCTCGTCTGTGAATTCATACTCATATTTAATAAATACTCAATCAAAACATTATTTAAAAACAAAGGTATAAAATAAACTCTATATTCTTTTAAGCCCTATTTGAATTTAAATCTTCTTCGATTTCCTAACAAATCTTCTAGAATTACTGATTCTCAGCCAAACCTTTCCTATCTCTAATCTGTTTTATAACTCTCTGTTGTAATTCGTTTGGCATTTTCTCGAAAGCTTGATCCATCAAACTAGAAACTCCTCTTCCACCTGTCGCACTTCTTAAATCACTTGACCATCCAATCATTTCTCCAACAGGTAATCTTGCTTTAATAAATGTAACTATCCCTTCTTGTTTTGCATCAATCATCTGACCTCTTTTTTGAGTTACTAATTTTGTAACCTCTCCCATATATTCTGTAGGGACTTCAATAACGTGTGTCTGTACGGGCTCAAACAGAACAGGTGTTGCCTTTTTGAAACCTTCTTGCAACGCTTCCCTAACTGCAGGATAAACTTGTGCAGGGCCTCTATGAATTGCGTCTTCATGTAGTTTAACATCCACTAAAGAAACCTTAAGATTTGTACATGGCTCTCTAGATAATGGACCTGCTTTCATAACCATCTCGAATGCATCTAAAATTAATTCAATAATTTCGATCATATAAACTTCTCCCTTTGTCTTGTCTAGAAAGACATTCCCTTGGAAAACATCTCTATATTGTCTAGATTCTTCATTAGAAACGCCAACTGCTGTTAAAGAACTCCATAATTTATCATCTTTCTTTTTGACCCTTCCTTCAGAAATTTCTCCTTTCTCAATCGCCTCAGAAACTGCAGGTTCAAGAGGTTCTACTACAAAGAATAAACTGTTGTGTTTGTTTGGAGATCTTCCTTCAACAGAACCAGAATTTCGAGTAACTGTTTCTCTGTAAACTACAATCGGAGGAGAAGTCTTTACCTCCACGCCTTTTTCTGTTTTGATCCTATTTTCAACAATCTCTAAATGAAGTTCACCCATTCCAGACATTAGATTCTCTCCAGTTTCTTCGTTGATTTCAATTTTAATAGAGGGGTCTTCTTTTGCAACTTTTCTTAATACATCGATCAACTTAGGCAAATCCATAGACTTCTCAACAGTAATTGCCTTTGTGATAACTGGTTGGAAAATTTGTTTCATTTCTTCGAAGGGTTGTTGTGGATTTATTGTGATTGTTTCCCCGGGTTCTGCATTGATTCCTGCAATAGCACAAATATTTCCAGCGGTTACTTCCTCAACCAATTCTGGTTTTACACCATCATAAACTAAGACTTGCTGTATTCTTTGTTTTTTGGCATTCAGATTTAAATAAACTTCTTGGCCCATCTTTAAACTCCCAGACCAAAGTCTTCCTGCACAAACTTCTTTTCCAGAACGAGGTTCAATAACAATTCTCGTAATAACAAATGCAGTTTCTCCATTTTGGTTACAGTTAACCATATCTTTTCCAAATTCACTATCTAATTCACCCTTCCAGATTTTTGCAACCCTATACTTCTGGGCTTCCAGTGGAGAAGGAAGATGTTTAACTACAACATCCATCATGGACTCGAAAAGAGAAGCATTTTTCCAAACCCAATCTTTTCTTTCTTCTTCAGATAATTTCTCATCATATATCTTATAAATGTCTGCAAAGGAAACTCCCTTCTTCTTCATAAATGGAATTGTTAATGCCCAATTATCCCTTGCAGAACCGAAAGCAACACTACCATCATTAACATTTACTTGCCATTTGTCTTTGAATTCTGTTTCAGCAATATTTGCAACAAGTGAATTAAATTCATTAATGATTTTCACAAATCTTTCTTGCATTTGCTGAGGAGTAACCTTTAACTCTTTAATTAATCTATCTACCTTATTAATGAACAAAACCGGTTTGACTCTTTCTCTTAATGCTTGTTTTAGAACTGTTTCTGTTTGAGGCATAATTCCCTCAGAAGCACAGACAAGAACAATTGTCCCATCGACTGCCCTCATAGCTCTTGTAACATTTCCAGAGAAATCTACGTGTCCAGGAGTATCAATAAGGTTTACTAAATATTCTTTATCCCCATATTCGTGAACCATTGAAGTATTTGCAGAGTCTACAGTTAATAATCTCTCTTGCTCATCAGCATGTTGCCAAGTTGCCATTCCTTCTTCCAAGTCTCCTGCATTCTTAGCTGCAATTTTTCCAGCAACTGCTAGAAGATTATCTGTAAATGCTGTTTTTCCATGGTGAATATGAGCAGAAGTGGCTATGTTTCTAATCGTGTTCTGATCCCTCATAATTCTTTTGATTTTATCAAAGTTTTTTTCGCCTGTTGCCATATTTCTTAGTTAAAAGTTTGGTTTATAAATATTTGCCTGTTTTAATTTTTTGAAAGAGTTTGCTTTTCAGAATGATTAAGATCTTTTGCTCAATAAAAAGAATGACCCCGAGGGGATTTGAACCCCTGACACCTGGCTTAAAAGGCCAGTACTCTAACCGGGCTGAGCTACGGGGCCGGTTTATAATCTATTATAGAAAATCTTCGTTTAAAAAACTAATGGTTGTAAAAATTTATTCAATAATATCTTTTATTGATTCTATGTGGCTTGCAACATCCTGTCCTTTCTTAGTCAATCTTATTATCTTGATTCTCCCTTTTTTCTCGAATACAACAAGACCTATTTTTTCTAAGATTTGCAAAATCTTTACTGCATGGGAATAGGTACAATCGACTTCTTTTGCTAGGATAGATCCATATCTTGCCTTGGTTACTCTTTTTAGAGCAATTAACATCATTGCAGGTTTTCTTCTGAAGAATAATTCAAAATTGTCTTCTTTGGGTGTTTTTTCTGCCATATTAATATATATTTTCGAATGTATATTTTACAGGTTATCTCTGCTTTTAAACCTTTCCCAATATTTTCGTTAGTGAATAGTAGATACAAACCTGGGCGTTGCACCTTAAGTCTAAGATAAGAAAATGAGTTGCACTTAAAGTCCCTCAATCCTTGAGTTCATTATATAATCCAAGATAACCCTTTAGGAATAGTTCTTTTTCGGAAGAAAGTTGTTCCATCGTAATTTCCCCCGAAATAACCGCTGCTTTTACACCCTCTTTTATTTTCCCCAATGAAAAGATTCTTTCGATTGTTTCTTTTTGGGTTATGAATGCTAAATCTGCCTCTTTACTGTTTCCTTCCGAAGTTTTAATCTTCTTATCAATCGTTGTGAAAAACAAGTCTTCTGAGATCTTAAAATTGATGATTGGTCTTTTTAAAGTGAGGGGGCTTGTTCTAAGTTTCCCTGCTCCGATTTCAGAAGCTACTAGAGAAATTAATTCTGGAGTTATTTCTAATGAGAAATTCTCACTATATATCTGTTCAGCAGTTGAATTGCCTTGTTCTATTGAAATCCAACTGGGAGTATATTGGACTTGCTCGGTTTCATGATAAAAAAACATTGCATAAACTCCACACCACATAAAGAAAAGCAAGATTATTGAAAAAAATACTTTTTGTGCTATTTTTCTTGGTTTTTTTGCTCTATATATTAACGAATCAATAAACTCAAGTTTTAACCCTTTTGCCTGAAGTTTTCTAGTTATTTCTGCCCTATTCTTCCCCTGAGATAACCTCCAACGAATGTCTTTAATCAACTCTTTTTCATCCATGAATCTTTTTGAAAAACCCAATTAATAAACCTTTTTATGCTAAGGTTTAAATATTCTTTTTTATTGAAAATGATATGTTAGATATAAGGTTAATTAGAGAGAATCCAGATTTAGTTAAGGAAAATTTAAGAAAGAAATTTCAAGAGGTAAAAGCCCCCCTAGTAGATGAGGTTCTTGAACTAGATTCTAAGTGGAGAAAATTTAGACTAGAAGCAGACAACCTTCGTTCTCAAAGAAACAAACTTTCTGAAGAGGTAAATAAGGCAAAAAAAGAAAAAGATGAGAAAAAGGCTAAGGAAGTTATAGAAAAGGCAAAAGAAATCCCGAGAAGATTAGAACAAATTGAGAAAGATGAAAAGGAGTTAGGAAACAAAATTAGGCAGATTATGTACAAAATTCCGAATATTATTCATGAATCTGTTCCCCTAGGAAAAGACGACTCTGAAAATGTTGAGATTGAAAAGTTTGGTGAGCCGAAAATTCCTAAATATGAGGTATTCCATCATGCACAATTAGCTGAAAAAATGTTCTGTGCAGATTTTGATTCTGCTAGGGAGACTAGTGGAAATGGATTTTATTATTTGACTGGTAGGTTTGCTATAGTTCATTCCGCGATGCTTGCTTTTGCAAGAGACTATATGGTAAAAAAAGGATTTAGCTATGTAATTCCCCCCTTTATGATTAGAAAGAGGGTTGTTGAGGGTGTTATGAGTTTTGAAGAAATGAATAATATGATGTATAAAATAGAGGGAGAAGATTTGTACTTAATTGGAACCTCAGAGCACTCAATGATTGGGAGATTCATAGATAAAACATTGCAAGAAAAAGAGATTCCAATAACACTTACCAGTTATTCTCCTTGTTTTAGAAAAGAAATTGGTTCTCATGGACTAGAGGAAAAAGGATTTTATAGGGTTCATCAATTTGAAAAACAAGAGATGATTGTTATTTGCTCTCCAAAAGAGTCTTATAAATGGTACAATAAAATGTTGAAATTCACTGTGGATATTTTTAAGAATTTGGAAATTCCAATAAGAACCCTTGAGATTTGCTCTGGAGATTTGGCAGATTTGAAAGCTAAGTCTGCAGATGTCGAAGCGTGGAGCCCTAGACAAAAAAAATATTTTGAAGTTGGTTCTTGTTCTAATCTTACAGATGCACAGGCAAGGAGATTAAACATAAAAATAAATTCTGGAAAAGGAAACTATTTTGCTCACACCTTAAACAACACAGTCCTAGCTTCTCCAAGAGCTTTAATTGCTCTGTTGGAAAATCACCAACAGGAAGATGGTTCGATTAAGATTCCTAAAAAACTCTGGAAATACACAGGTTTTAAAGAGATACCAAGAGTATAAATCCTTTTAAATAAT
>CAZGZN010000011.1:0-16435 GCA_964530285.1 Candidatus Woesearchaeota archaeon | reverse complement strand
TGACATAAATTGAATTGCTACGGTTAAAGTCCGACCAAAAAGCAAATCTAAGTAATCTTGGTTTTCAAGTGTAAACATTTTCTAATATGATATAATATGATATAATATAATATAATATAATATATAAAAGCTTTTAAATAAAATAAAAAAAAGAAAAAGTTAGAATTGATTTTTAAATCTATTTATTATTTCCATGAGCAACTAAGGGGTGAGTGTAAAGATTCGTATAATCTAATAAGTCTTTATTTGTTATAATTATTTTTATACACTTGAAATGAAGGTTATAAAACCTTTGTTTCCACTATACTAATATTTAAATAGTTAAAATAGTTTGTTCAAGTTATGGTAAATAGAGGAATCTTAAAATGAGTGTTGAATTAGATAACATTTTTAGTTCTGCTATTCAAAATTCTCTTTTTAAAAATAAAAATATACTTCAATCAAATTATAGTCCTAGTTCTATACCTCATAGAGAAAAACAAATAGAAACTGTTGCTTCTATAATGGCTCCATTATTAAGAGGTGAAAGATGTAGTAATCTATTTTTATATGGAAAAACAGGGACTGGAAAGACACTTTCTGTTCTTTATGTTAAAGATGAAATTTTAAAAAGAGCTAAAGATTTGGATATAAATCTAAGAATAGAATATTTAAATTGCAAACTTAAAAAAGTTTCAGATACTGAATATCGTATTCTTGCAGCACTTATAGAACAATTAGGGGGTTCTATTCCTGCAACAGGTCTTCCTACTCAACAAGTTTACTCAAGATTTATAGAGATTATTGATAAAACTAAACAAGTTATTGTAATTATTTTTGATGAAATAGATCAAGCTTTAAAAAAAATATCAGATAACTTTCTTTATACATTATTAAGATTAAATTCTGAGTTAAGTCAAGCCCAAATTTCAATAGTTGGTATATCTAATGATATAACTTTTTTAGATAATATAGACCCTAGAGTTAGAAGTTCATTAGGAGAAGAGGAAATATTATTTCCTACATATAATGCTCTTCAATTGCAAGATATTCTCAAAGAAAGATGTTCTGAGGCCTTTAAAGAAAAGGTTGTAAATGAGGGAGTAATAGCTAAGTGTTCTGCTTTAGCTGCTAGAGAGCATGGTGATGCTAGAAGGGCTTTGGATCTTTTGAGAATAGCAGGTGAACTTGCAGAAAGAGAAGGTCAAAAGATGATCAGTGAGGAATATCTTGATAAAGCCAATAAAAAGATAGAAAGAGATAAAGTTTTAGATTTAGTGGAAACTCAACCTACACAATGTCAAATAGTTTTATATTCTATAATAAAACTAACAAAAGAATTAAATAATGAAGAAAAAAAGTCTTTCTTTACAGGAGATGTTTTTAATTTATATCAAGATATATGTAACAATTTAAAATTAGAGGTTCTTACTCAAAGAAGAGTATCAGATATCATTGCAGATTTTGATATGTTGGGTTTAATTAATGCAGTTGTTATTTCTAAAGGAAGACATGGTAGAACTAGAGAAATAAAATTAGCAATTCCTACAAATATTTTATTAAAAGTAGAAGAAATATTAAAAGAATCTTTGAATTTATAAACTAAAATTTTATTAATATTAACCAATAAATGAAAAATGAACAAAAACAAAGAAATATTAAAATTATCTATGGAACATGGTTTTTTAATAGATAAAACTCTTTTAAATTCATTAAATTTATTAGAAGAAAGAATATATAAGGAAGTTTTATTGACTATTTTTTTGTTAAATACTCAAGAAAAATTAATAAATAAGGAGGTCCTACAAAAAAATTCTAATTTAATTTTTAAATTAATATCAAATAAATCTGAAAAAGAGTTATTTTTGAATTTTTTTAATTCATTAGGTATTAATTTTGATAAAAAAATAGAAAATGAAGAAGATACAATCCCTAAAAAATCTGAAAAGTTAAAAATTTTATTTTCTCCAGTTATAATTCCTAAAAAAATTTCTGTACCCGATTTTGTTTTACATTTTAGGTCAAGGTATAATCAAATTAAAGCTATTTTAATAGAAAAAAATTTAGATAATTTAAAATCATTAAGAAGAATTGGAAAAGAAAAAGAAAATTATAATATTATTGTTTCTATTTTGGATAAAAGAGTTACAAAAAATGGTAACATTATTTTAACTGTAGAAGATTTAAATGGTTCTGCGACTGTTTTAGCAAGTAATAATAAAAAAGAAGTTTTTGAAAAGGCTAAAGAAATTTTATTAGATGAGGTTGTTGCTTTAAGTGTTTCAGGTAATGATGAATTTTTATTTTTAAATGATATAACTTATCCCGATTCAGTACTTTCAGAAAAGAAAAGGTTATCAAATGATGAATCTATTGCTTTTATTTCAGATCTTCATGTGGGCTCTAGTATGTTTTTTGAAGAAAACTTTTCTAAATTTATTAACTGGTTAAATGGAAATGAGGGTGATGATGAACAAAAATTAATTGCAAAAAAAATAAAATATCTCTTTATTATTGGGGATTCTGTGGATGGTGTTGGTGTTTTTCCAGATCAAGAAAAATTTTTAGTTTTAGATAATATTAATAAACAATATACTAAACTGGCTGAACTTTTATCAACTATTAGAAAAGATATTGAGATTATTATTTCTCCAGGCCAACACGATGCAGTTTGGGTTGGAGAGCCACAACCTGCAATAAGCGAAAGGTGGGCACCCGAGTTGACAAAACTATCAAATGTAACTTTGGTGACAAATCCTGCAATGGTTGAAATTGAAAATTCATTTAAAATATTGATGTATCATGGGGCTAGTATGCATGGAATTATTGAAGAAATTGAAGAATTAAGAACTAAATATGGTCATAAGGCACCTACAAGAGTTGTGAAAGAAATGTTAAAAAGAAGACATTTATCTCCAATTCATGGTGTTTGTGATTATATCCCTAATGAAAAACAAGACATGATGGTTATAGGTCAAATTCCAGATATTGTTTGTACTGGGGACCAACATAGGCCAGAAGTTTCTTCTTATAATAATATTCTTTTAATTGCTTCTTCTTGTTGGCAGGCAAAAACTCCTTTTGAAGAGAAAGTTGGAAATGAACCTGATCCTTGCAAGGTTCCCATATATAATTTAAAGACAAGGGAGGTAAAAATCTTAGATTTTTCTTCTTAATGGACAGAACTGAAAAATACTTTAAAAGTATTTCTAATTTAGTTTCGGGAGAATATGAAATTGCTAATCAAGCTAGAGCAAAGGGTTTAGACCCTGTAGATGAGGTAGAAGTTCCTCTTGCTATGTCTCTTGCTGAAAAAACAGTGGGTTTAATTTCAACAATTTATCCTCAATTAAAGGGTTCTAATATTTCCAAGAGGATACTGGAGCTTGAAGAAATTTATGGAAAACTTAATTTTAGGATTTGTTTAAAAATAGCAGAAGAAGTAGCCAAAGAGAAATTTTGTAAATTTTCTAATCTTTTAGAAGCAATAGATGCAGGTGTTAGAATTGGTTTTTCTTATGATACTTTAGGGGTTGTTGCTTCTCCTATAGAAGGATATACTGGATTAAGTTTGGGTAAAACTTTAGATGGGAAAGATTATTTTATCATTAATTTTTCTGGACCTATAAGAAGTGCGGGAACAACAGCTACTTGTAGATTTCTTATACTTGTAGATTATTTAAGGGAACTGTTTGGTTATGCGAGGTATGATCCTACAGAAGAAGAAGTAAAAAGATATGTAACTGAAAATTTTGATTATCATGAACGGGTTACTAATTTACAATACCTCCCTACAGAAGAAGAGATTATATTTTTAGCTAAAAATCTTCCCATTCAAATTTCAGGTGATCCTACTGAAAAAAAAGAAGTTTCTAATTTTAAAGATTTACAGAGAGTTCCAACTAATTTTATTCGTGGAGGAATGTGTTTGTGTTTTTCAGAGGGGTTAGCACAAAAAGCACAAAAAGCAGTAAGATCTTTAAAGGAAGCAAAAGATTCGGGTTTTAAAAGTAGTGGTTGGGACTATTTAGATGATTATATAGTGTTACATAAAAAGAGAGAGAAGGGAACTAAAGATACCACTGCTACATACATAAAAGATTTAGTTGCAGGTAGGCCTGTTTATGGACATCCTTCTCGGAGTGGAAGTTTTAGGTTTAGATATGGCCGGAGTCGAGCTGCAGGTTTTTCTGCAACATCAATTCATCCAGCAACAATGTTTCTTTCTAATAGGTTTCTTTCTAATGGGACACAATTAAAAATAGAAAAACCAACCAAGGGTTGTGTTTTAACTTGTTGTGATAGTATTGATGGACCCATTGTTAAATTTAAGAATGGTTCTGTTAAGAAGATTAGGGATTTAGAAGAAGCAAAAAAAATATTTAATAATGTTGAAGAAATAATTTATATAGGAGACATGCTTTTTCCATTAGGTGATGTATTAAATAGGAATGCCGAGTTATTAAAACCAGGTTATGTAGAAGAATGGTGGAAACTCGAACTTGAAAAAATTGTGAAAGATAAGATTTTTTTGGAGAATTTAAATCCCTTAAATATTAGCTTAGATGAGGCAATCAAAATTTCAAAAGATTATAAAATACCTTTACATCCAGAGTATATATTTTATTGGAGTCAGATAAACTTAGAACAATTTCTGTCTTTATTAAATTGGCTAAAAATTTCTAGTTGGAATGAAAAATTAATTTTGCCCTATTCAAAACTTGAAAAAGAAACTTTTTTTCTTGGAAAAAGAGCTCTGGAACTTTTAGGGGTAGAACATGAAGTCTTTTTAGATAATATAGTTGTAAATAATGGAAAAGCTCTTCTATTAAATTTGGGCCTTTGTCCAGAAAATTTTAAAGAAAGAACTGATGAAGTTTTGAAAATTGTGAAAAATGAAACAGAAAATGTTCTTTCAGTTATAAATAAAATTTCTTGTTTTAAAATTAAAGATAAGGCGGGAGATTTTATTGGGGCTAGGATGGGGCGACCTGAAAAGGCTAAATTAAGAAAACTTACTGGAAGCCCAAATATTTTATTTTCTATTGGAGAACAGGGAGGAAGATTTAGAAGTCTAAATGAGGCAGTCGAAAAGGGTTTTGTAAAGGCAGATTTACCAGTTTATTATTGTGATGAATGTGGAAAAGAGACCATATACAAAAGATGCCCTGTCTGTTTTAAGGAATCTAAAAAAAGATTTTTTTGTAGGGAGTGCGGAAAGGTTTTAGAAAAGAAATGTTCTAATCATGAAAATTGTTCTGCTAACTATAATCGAAAAGTAGAAATCAGAGATATTTTTGATAGTGCGGTTTCAGGTCTTAGTTTAGAACAGATTCCTTCTTTAATTAAGGGTATTAGAGGAACGAGTAGTGATTCTCATGAAGTGGAACACCTTGCAAAGGGAATTTTAAGAGCAAAACATAATTTGTGTGTAAATAAGGATGGTACAATTAGGTATGATGGGACTGAGATACCTTTAACCCATTTTAAACCTCTTGAGATTGGGACCTCTGTTGAAAAATTAAGAAGGCTCGGTTATAAAACTGATTGTTTCGGGAAAGAACTTAGTGATGAAAATCAAGTACTAACTCTCATGCCTCATGATATTCTGTTGCCTTCCTGTCCAGAAACTACAGATGAAAGGGCGGATGATATTTTTATTAATATTGCAAATTTTATAGATGATCTTCTTGAAAAATTTTATAAATTGCCTCGGCATTATAATTTAAAATCTAGAGAAGATCTGGTTGGTCTTTTAGTTGCCTGTATGTCTCCTCATAACTGTGCAGGTGTTGTTGGTAGAATAATAGGTTTCACAAAAATGCAAGGTCTTGTTGCTAGTCCTTTCATGCATGCGGCGATGAGAAGAGATTGTGATGGTGATGAGGCTGCGGTTATGTTACTTTTAGATGTTTTATTAAACTTTTCTTTAAAATTTCTTCCTTCTCACAGAGGGGGAACTCAGGATGCTCCTCTTGTTTTAAATGCGAAAATTAGTGAGGGGGAGGTAGATGACCAAATTCTTGATTTTGAAACTTGTTGGGGTTATCCTCTTGAACTTTATGAGTTTGCAGAACAAAGAAAACACTCCTCAGAAATAAAAATCGAAACTGTGAAAAGTTTTTTGAAAGATGGAAAAAATTCTTTTGAAGAAATGGGTTTTACTCATAACACCACTAATATTCACTCAGGAGTATTTAATTCTGCATATAAGGTTTTGCCTTCTATGAGGGAGAAAGTTTTGGGACAGATGGAACTTGCAAATAAACTTCGTTCAGTGGATGCCTCAGATGTTGCTAGGTTAGTTATCGAACGACATTTTATTAGAGATATTAGAGGTAACCTAAGGAAGTTTTCACATCAGGAGTTTAGGTGTGTGAAATGTAATGAAAAATATCGAAGGCCGCCACTTACAGGAGTTTGCAAATGTGGTGGGAAGATTATATTTACTATCTCAGAGGGTTCAATTAAGAAGTATTTGGATCCTGCAATTGAACTTGCTGAAAGTTATAATATTCCTGCATACACTAAACAATCTTTAGAGCTTACTAAAATGTACATAGAAAGTATATTTGGAAGGGAAACAGAAAAGCAAGTCGATTTGAAAGGTTGGTTCTGATAGTTTTTATGTAAGTTATAATTCTGATAAGAAATATGATTTAAATGATGATGTTCTTTTTAGGGTCAAAAGAGTTTCTTCTCAGGTTGTTGAAGTCTATCTTAAAAAAATTTCGGAATCTAATAATTATGATCAAAATTCGAACGGTTCTTCTGCTAGTGGGGATTCAGGCGTTTCGGATAACGATTGGGTTGTTGCGGAGGATTTGGAAGATGAAGAGAAGCCCTACAATTTCTTTATATTTCTCATTGTTATTATAATTATTATAGTTTCTATTGTCTTGGTTTACTTTTTTGTTTATAAAAGTTAGAAAGGAAGGTAAAACAGAATTGTTGGAATCATTAGACAACCCATTAAAAATCCCTTCCTTACATTCAGGTAAGCACAAGTCAGTCCGAGAACTGTCGAGGTTAAAAGAACAAGGAGTCCCATGAAACCCGAAACTAAGAGGGTTACAAACATTAAAAAAACAATTATGATCTTAGAAAGTTTTTCGTAGTTTACTTTTTTGATGAACTTTGCGAATCCTTCTGATAGTTTAATTGTTAGAAATATAGAAATGATCGCTGTGATTATTATTGTTATTCCGATAATTAGAAGTTTGGGATAATCTAAGACAAGAATTTCTGAGACTGCTCCCGCCAAACCTGTTCTTTTCTTTCCAGTCAAGAACAATATTAAAAATGAAACTGCCAAAACTAGTGTATTTGTGCTTCCGATAAGAACTAAAAAGGATCTAGGTTTCATTTCACCCATAATTTCTGAACCTATTATGGCAGATTGACTCGAACCCATCCCTGGAAGAAAAGAACAAAGAGGGGATGTTATTGCGGTGGCGATTGTTGGCTTTCTTATTTCTTTCCAGTCTATTTTTATCTTTTTAGTGTTCTGTTCTGGGATTTTTGAACTCGAAGAGATAGAGTAAATTAAAGTTGAAGTTCCAAATAGTCCTGTCAAAAGGGGAAGAAGTGGTTGATTTATATTAAGGTTCATGCTAGAAATTCCCAAAAATCCTGCTAGAATAAATATGATTAGTGCTTTTGTTTTGGATTCTTTTTCTCTCCCAATAAGAAAAATACAGGCCCAAATAAGAAAGAATGCCATCATTTTTTCAAGAAAGCCTTCTGTTAGAGGAATTATAAAAAAGAAAATTGGTCCAAGAATTAAAAATAATACAACAGCAACAGAGGAACCTATTACGGTGTAAACTATTGCCTCATGACCCTTTCCCTCTAATAACATTCTGTGTCCTGGTAGGACCGATAATGCAGTTTCCTCGCTCGGTGCTCCAAGATAAATTGAAGGGATTGTATCTATGAAAGTATTTGTTAATCCCATTGCTACTATCAATACCATTATTGCTTCGGTAGAAGCAATATTTAAAAGAAATGAAATGCCAGAAACTAAAAAAACAGCAATAAGATTTGTATGTATCCCAGGGATTAGGCCGGTGAAAATTCCAAGGAGAATCCCTATTATTAAAGCAATCAACAATTCAAACATTTTATCTTGTTTGCGATTATTTCTCCTTCGCTTTGTTTTGAACCATAAATTTCAATAATCCTTCCTTTTTCTAAATCCAATTCTATTTCAAATAAGATTATTTCTTCAGTTCTATTTTCTAAATAAATTCTTATTGGAAATTTTCCAGAAATTTTTTCTATTTTTCCAAGAATAATAGGTTTTTGAAATTCTGTGATAAATAAAAGTAAAAATATTAGGACTATTGATAAAAATAGAAAAAATCTTTCTTGGTTCATATTAATTCAATTTTATTTCAACTATATCTTTATCTTTTAGTGTGTGATTCGGACCTACACTCTGTCCTGGAAATTTAGAAGAGGGTCCCCAAATCTTCGCGGATTTTGTTTGTTTTTTTAAGTTTTTTGAAATTCTTTCTGCAGCGTCTTTTACTTTCGCACCTTTTTTTAGAATCATAGGTTCTTTAGAGTGTTCTTTTTTTGGTTCCTTTGTATAGACACGAATTATTGGAAATGTGTGAAAGATTTTTCTCTTTATTTGTTCTATTTCTTCAGGGATTAAGTACCTGTTAAACAAAATATAATTATAGTTCTTGAATTTTGATTTTAATGTTGCCTCTAATCTTCTTTTCTCTTCTAAATTCCACAAATCCGTTTTTGTAATTACTATAATTGTTTGAGCCTTAGTTTTTCCAATTTCTTCCATAGATTCTCTAATAGCTCCTATTTTTTCAACCACCACAAGGATTGTATCTGTTGTGTGTAGGAGTCCTTTGTCTGTATTGGGAAATGAGGGGGTATCTATTAATTGGATTTTCACATCTTCAAAGTTTATGGTTCCTAACATATTTTCAGTGGTAGAATGAGGGTAGGGGGTTACTAATGTTTCTTGGTTCGTTAGTTCTTTAAAAAGAGTTGATTTCCCCGAGTTGGGAGGGCCAACTAATATAACCTGCATATCTGCCTTTTTTATTCCTTGTTGAACTGACCTTCCAGATTTTTTTGATTTTTTTAGGGTTTCTTGCAAATTCTTATACCTGGTTCTTAATTGAGCTCTTAAGTTTTCTCCTCCCTTATGAGATGGTGCAAAAGAAATCATTCGTTCGAGGGATTTTATCTTTTCTTGAATTGTAGTTGCTTCGCTATACTCTTTCTCTGCAAAAACAAATTCAGGGTGTACGTTTGCCGGCATAGTATTTAGTGTCTATTCTCATTTATAAAACTTCAGATATCTCTTGCTTCCAATAGCTTTTTAAGATTGTTTTTTCTTGAGTATGTATGAAACTTGGTGTTTTGTTTTCTGGAGGGAAGGATTCTGTTTATTCCGCATGGCTTGCAAAAAAAAAGGGTTATGAACTTGTCTGTTTGATTTCTCTTTTCTCTAAAAATCAAGATAGTTATATGTTTCATACCCCTGCGATCGAATTGACCAAGAAGCAATCTAATTTAATCGGTTTGCCCCTTTTAATTAGGGAGACAATGGGAAAGAAAGAGGAAGAACTGGTTGATTTAGAAGCGGTTTTATTTAATGCAAAAGAGCAATTTTCAATTGAGGGGGTTGTTAGTGGTGCAATTGCTAGTAATTATCAGACAGAAAGAATAAAAAAAATTTGTGACAAATTTGGCTTAGAATGTTTTAATCCCCTTTGGGGGAAGAACCAAATCGAATTATTGGAGGAGCTAGCTCAGAAGGATTTTAACGTTTTAATTTCTGCTGTTGCAGCTTTTCCCCTAGATAAGTCTTGGGTTGGTAGAAGAATAGATGCAAAATTTATTAATTCTGTCAAAAAACTAGAAGGAGATTATGGAATAAATCCTGCTGGAGAGGGAGGGGAATTTGAAAGTCTAGTTGTGGATTGTCCTCTTTTCAAAAAGGGTTTAAAGGTAGTCCTTAAAGAAGTCATTGGTTCTGGAAATGCTTGGAGAGGAATTTTTGAATCTAATTAAGTTTTAAGAGCTCTCTTTGATTATTCAACTTTTTTAATAGATTCGTTAGTGCTATAAATATTAATGCAAAACCTAGTGAAAATATCCAATCTAAAATTCCGATAGGGTACATTTTAAATACTCTATTCAGGGGGGTGTAAATAATCAATATAGTTGCCACTATAGAAATTATTGAAGCACCAAGAAGATATTTGTTTGCTGTTAGTGCTTTAGTTCCTACTTCTTTTCTGAAGGAAAGGAAATTATAAGCTCCCCCAATTTCTAAGAAAATTAGGGTTAAGAGTGCAGTTGTTCTTGCATCAATGGTAGTTTGACCAACAACATTAAATACAACATAATATACACCTAAGGTAATTGTGGCCATAAAGAATCCTCCTAGAACTGACCAAATCCAATGAGGTTTGTTTAAGATCTTCTGATCTTTTATGGGTTTTTCGAGCATAATATCCTCAGAAGAGGGAGTAAGTGCCAGACTTATTGCAGGGAGATCATCTGTCACCAGATTCATAAATAATATTTGTAATGCCAATAAAATCGGGATCTGCCAACCAAAAAATGGTGCTAAGATTACTCCAGTAAATAGAATTGCTAATTCTGCATAATTACAGGATAATAGATATGAGACAAACTTTCTTATATTTTTGAATATTGTTCTTCCTTCTTTTATTGCTTCAACTATTGTTGCAAAATTATCATCTTTAAGTATTAGGTCTGCTACTTCCCTAGAAACGTCTGTTCCTGCCTTCCCCATTGCAACACCTATATGAGCTTCTTTCAGTGCTGGAGCATCATTCACACCATCTCCAGTCATAGTAACTATTTCTCCACGAAGTTTAAGTGCTCTAACTATCTTTAGTTTGTGTTCTGGCTTAACTCTCGCAAATATCTTTATGTCTGTCACAATCTTGGATAGTTCTTCTTCAGTTATCTTTTCTAAGTCCTCTCCAACTAAAATTTTTCCTTCAATTCCTATTTGTTTTCCAATTGAAATTGCAGTTTCCTTATTATCTCCAGTTATTATCTTTACACCAATTCCTGCATTTAAACAAATTTTTATAGCTTCTTTAACTTCTTCTTTTGGAGGATCTTCTATTCCAACCATTCCTAAGAAGATTAAATTATCTTCATTTATCTTCTCTTTTTTTTCTGGTTTCTTGTATGCAACTGCTAATGTTCTAAGCGATTGAGAGGTCAGTTCAAAGTTATTTCTTAGTATCTTTTCTTTTTCTTGTTTTGTTAATCTAAATATCCCATCTGTTCTCTGAATGTGGCTACATTTATTTAAAATATATTCTGGCGCTCCCTTTGAATAAATTATTCTTTCTTTTGAATTACTAACCAAAACACTCATTGTTTTTCTTTCCGAGCTAAATGGAATCTCTTCTAATCTTCTTTGATTAAGGTCCTCCTGATATAGGTTTGTTTTGGTTGCTGCAATTAGTATGGCTGCCTCTGTAGGATTTCCTATAACTCTAAATTGTTTGTCTTCTCCGGTTCTCTCAATTATTGTATCATTGCAGCTTATTCCTCCTATTAGAAGTTGTTTCAAAACAGGGTCCTTTTCAGGGTCAATCTTTCTTTTTTCTAAAAAAAAATCTCCATTACCTTCATAACCTGTTCCCCCAATATCATAAATTCTTCCATCTACTAAAATTTTTTTTATAGTCATTTCTCCCTTAGTTATTGTTCCGGTTTTATCTGAGCAAATGACTGTTGTTTCTCCAAGCGTCTCGATGATGGACATCCGGTTCACAATAGCGTTCTTTTTTGCCATAATATATGCTCCATGAGAAAGGGCAGTAGTTAATACAACGGGTAAGCTCTCGGGGAATGCAGATACAGACAATGCAATGACAATTGTAATA
This sequence comes from Candidatus Woesearchaeota archaeon, assembly GCA_964530285.1. Taxonomy (GTDB): domain Archaea; phylum Nanobdellota; class Nanobdellia; order Pacearchaeales; family GW2011-AR1; genus CAKZRD01. The sequence continues at coordinate 4,544 of CAZGZN010000011.1, read as the reverse complement.
GCCTCTACTAACAAACCCGGTGAATAAGGTTTTCCAAGAAACATCATAAGACCTGTTGCCAGAGAGAATACTATTGCTACGATAATCATATATTTAGAAATATGATTTGTTTTTTCTTGTAAGGGAAGTTTTTTTTCTGCTTTTGAAATCATGCTTGCAATTTTTCCGAATTTCGTATTCATCCCAGTATGTACTACTTTTGCTATGCATTTTCCACTGACAACAAACGTGCCCATATGTACAATGTTTTCTTCGGAATAGTTTTTTTCGTTTTGAATAATTTTTTTAGAAACTTCTTTTGATTCTCCTGTAAGTATCGATTCATTAACTAGCAGCTCTTTTTGTTCCAAAACTAAACAGTCTGCAGGAACTCTCTCTCCTGTCCTAAGTAAAATAGTATCCCCTGGTACGAGTTCATTTGTTTGAACCTCTTTTTCTTTTCCATCTCGAAAGGCTATGGAGATAGGGACAACCATTTTTTTCAATGATGCAATTACTCTCTCAGCTTTATACTCTTGAATAAATCCTGTAATTACAATAACTAATATCACAATTAGGATTGTATATGCTGTTGTTGATTCTCCTACAAAAAATGACAAGGTCATTGCAATCAGAAGAAGATAAAACATTAAGTTGCCCTTTATTTGATGAAGGAGAATCACAATTGGGCCTTTTTTGTTAGATTCTCTTAACTCATTTTTTCCATAGGTCTCTAGCAGCTCCTTTGCTCTCTCAGAACTCAATCCCTTCTTTTCCATACTCTTTTTCTCGCATTCTTATTAATAAATGTTTTGTTTAAAGTTTAAATAGTACCAAACATTTTATCTTTCATGGCTATTGAATCAATCATAGAAGTTAAAAAAAAGAAGGAGTTCTCAAGGTTACCTGATTCTCTAGTTGAGAAAGCTCTTTCCTTGAATAAGGAAGATGTTAAACTAACTCGTGCATTTCTGAGAAAATACTTTGGTGTTTTTTTAACTAATAAAGTTTTGAAGCCAAGAGATATATCTAATTGGGAACAGGTTTTATCTAGTCATCTTTCTAGTAAAAAAAGAGATTATTCTGTTTTTTATCCTAAGATTTTTCAGGTTCTTCCTGAAAAGAGTTTTAATTCCATTATTGATTTAGGTTCTGGAATAAATGGTTTTTCTCTACCCGAAATAACACTGTTCTGCAATTTTAAAAGATATAGGGGTGTTGAATCTGTTGGACAAATTGTGAGATGAAGGGGATTGATGCAAGGGTTTCTTGGTTGGATTTGTTTGATTTAGACGCAATAAGAAAATTAATAATTTCTTGTAAATCTCCTCGGGTTGTTTTTCTTTTTCAGGTAGTGGATGCTCTTGAGAATCTCGAAAGAAATTTTTCTAAGAAGCTTGTTGAAAATATTTTCGAACTCTTTTCTGGTGAAGACTCCCTAGTAGTTAGTTTGCCGGTGGAGAGTTTAAGTGGAAAAACTAGGTTTAAAGTTCAAAGAAATTGGTTTGTCGATTTTTTAAATGAAAGATTTTGCATTATAAACGATTTTGTTTTGAACGGAGAGAGAATTATTATTGTACGGAAGAATTAAAAAGGGAAGCTGATTTACATATAGATGGTTTCATTCAATAAAAAAGTTCTGAAGAATGGATTTACAATAATTCATGAAAAAAGAGATATTCCAGTTACAACTGTTATGATTGGAACAAAATTTGGCTCTGCTTATGAGAAAACAGAAGAAAAAGGAATTGCGCACTTTATAGAACATCTTTGTTTTAAGGGAACTGCAAAAAAAACTGCCAAACAAATTTCAGAAGAAATTGAATCTGTTGGGGGGGTTTTAAATGCTTTCACACATGAAGAAATGACTGCATATCATGCAAAAGTTCCCTCTAAATACACAAAAATTGCTTTAGATGTTCTTTTAGATATCTATTTCAATCCTCTTTTTCCAGAAGAAGAAATTAAAAGAGAGGCAAGAGTCATTTGCGAGGAGATTAAGATGTATAGGGACAATCCAAGGGCATTTGTTCTGGATAAGATAAAATCTAACTTATATGAGAAACCTTTTGGAGAGTTTATTGCAGGGAATGAAAAGAATGTCATGTCTTTTAATAGAAAAAAGATAAAAGCAATTCATGAAGCTATGTACGTTCCTTCAAACTCTATTTTAGTTGTGGTAGGGAACAATAGTTTTCAAGAGCTTTGTTCCTTTGTTGAAAAACTAGTTCCTGAGAGAAAGAGCAAAAAAATTATTCTTCCTGAAATTAAGTTAAACAATAACAAAGAAGTTATTCAAAGAAAGGGGATTGAACAAACCAATCTCGCGATGGCTTTTCATTTTCCTTTAGCTTCTTCCAAGGAGAGTTATGCTGCAGAGATTTTTAATGCAATACTCGGAGAGGGGATGTCTAGTAGATTATTTACAGAGGTTCGAGAAAAGAGGGGCCTAGTCTATGCCATAAAAACTGAATTAGACATGGGTAGAAATTATTCTTATTTTGTTGTTTGGGCTGGAACGGATGCCGAAAAGGTTCAAGAGGTTATTGAGATCTCTTTGAATGAATTTTCTAAGATGTCTTTGTTGAGTGAAAAGGAACTTGAGAAAGCGAAAGAGCAAGTTATTGGAAGTTTTCTTGTGGAGAATGAAGATTCTATTTCTACGGCTACTAATTTAATGATGTTTGAAGTCTGTAGGAGGTCGGAAGATTATTACAAATATGCTGAGAATTTGAAAAAGGTTTCTTTGAAAGAAATTGTGGATTTGGCCAGATTGAAGAAGTATTCTGTTGTCGTGTTGAAGCCGGAAGATGAAAATTAAGGTTTTCCAAATAGTTTAAAAAGTGTGAATTCTTGAAGAGGATATGGGAAGAGAAAAAAGCAAGAGTCAATTAGGGGTTACTGCAGATAAGGATGATTTTTCTGACTGGTTTTCTGAGCTAATGATAAAGGCAGATTTAGCAGATTATACAGATATTTCTGGATGTATGGTGTTTAAACCGAATTCCTATGAACTTTGGCAGAAAATTCAATTATTGATGGATGAAAGATTTAAAAAAATTGGAGTTAGAAATTGTTATTTTCCATTGTTTATACCCGAGAAATTTTTGAATAAAGAAAAGGAACATGTGAAGGGTTTTTCTCCAGAGGTTGCGTGGGTTGAAACAGCAGGAGACTCTAAGTTAAATGAAAGGTTGGCTGTTAGACCAACTTCTGAAACAATCATGTATCCTAGCTTTTCTAAATGGATTAGAAGTTGGAGAGATCTGCCACTTAGATATAATCAATGGAATAACGTTGTTAGGTGGGAATTTAAGCATCCTGTTCCATTTTTTAGAACAAGAGAATTTTTGTGGAATGAGTTACACACGGTTTGTGCTACAGAAGAAGAAGCAATACGGGAGGGCAAGAAGGTAATGAAAGCTTACAATGATCTGACTGAAAACTATATGGCTTTGTATGGTGTTTATGGTAGAAAGACAAATAATGAGAAATTTGCGGGAGGGGTATTTTCTGAAAAGGTTCACTATATAATGCAAAATGGTAAATGTCTTGAGGGTTGTCCTTTTCATCATGATGGTCAAAATTTTGCTAGGGCTTATGACATTAGATTTTTAGATGAATACGGAAAAGAACAATACGGTTGGCAAAATACTTATGCTATTTCAACTAGGATGCTTGGAATAATGTTTGCGATTCATTCGGATGAAAAGGGTTTAATAATTCCACCTAAAATGGCGTTGAATTCGGTTGTTATTGTTCCGATTTTGTTTGAAAATACAAAAGATAAAGTGTTGAAAGCTTGCGAAGATATTGCGAAAGAATTGAAGAGTTTTGATGCCTTTTTAGATGATAGAGATTATGTGAGTGCGGGGTTTAAATTTAATGAGTGGGAATTGAAAGGTATCCCAATTAGAATTGAGATAGGTCCAAAAGATTTAGATAAAAATCAGGCGGTTGTTGTGCGAAGAGATACATTTGAAAAAAAAGTTGTGAAAATTTCGGATTTGAAGAAAGTTGTTTCTAAAGATTTGGAAGAAATTCAAAAGAACTTGTTTGAAAGATCCAAGAAGATTTTTCTTTCTAAGTTGGCTGATGCAGATTCTATGGATGAATTGAAGAAGGTTATTTTAGACAAGAAAGTTGCCTTGGTTCCGCTTTGCAAGAATGAGGGATGTGAGGAAGTTTTGAAGGCTGAAACGAAAGGCGCGAAGGCTCTCTGGATTGATAATAAAAAAGTTCAGAATGAAAAGTGTTTGATTTGTGGAAAAAGTGCAGATTACTTTGTTTGGGCTGGGAAGAGCTATTGAGTTACTTTTCTTTCACAAAGAAAAGTTTCTCTAAATCAAAAGAAACTTAATTTTGGATTTTCTCGCTTTGCTTGGAAATCTGAATTTTGGTGTCGGGGGTTTTAAAGTGTCCTCTTTACTAACTTTTTACATTTTAGTTTTGGCTCACGATTGAGTTGAACATCGGGCTTAAGGGAAGTTCAATTTCCTCGAAAAAATTTTCCTCGTGAAACAGAGCTGAGAATTTTTTCAGAGCTGAAATTGAATTTGGGTGTA